>DATHYN010000278.1:0-11672 GCA_035459145.1 Anaerolineae bacterium
TAATTGATAGGCACCAAGAATCAATCCTTTGCGATAATGCATCCATGCCGTTTTATAAGTAACACCAATTCGCTTCGCATAATCTGATAATTTCATATTCGATATTATACCATAAATTTCTATAAAATACTACATAAAACTGTAAAATGAATGAGGTTTTATGATACCTGATTTGTGTGTGGGGGGGGTGGAGGTGGTACGATTTAGCAAAGGGTGTGTTTGAGATGAGTTAGGGGATGGTTTGGTTAGGTTTGGTGGGATTTGACGCGGATTTTGGGGATTGGGGGGATTTTTTGGTGTTGGCGAAGTGAGGATGGGTGTTCAGTTAGAAGGTTGGCGATTTAACAAAGGGTGTGTTTGAAATCAGTTGACCTTTATTGCCAACCCGTCTCGACCGGAGCTTGCCCGTTATTTCAATGACCAATAAAGGTCACGAAAAAGGAGGGCAAACGTAGTGGAGAGACCCATACAGCCTTTTAAAATAGAGAGGATTTCTCTCTGTTTCAAGCCAGCACAGGTCTCTCGGCTACGGTTATCCCTCTCTGTTTGAGCTGGTTTTGGCGAGGGGAGATCGGGATAACCTTCGCTCGAGACGGGTTCTGGTTAATGACAGGTTTCAACTGAACTCAAACACACCCTTTAGCAAATCGTACCACCTGCGGAGGGGGGCTAGGCGATGGCGGGGCGGTTTTGGGTGATGGCGGTGGCGGGGCGACGGCGGAGTTGGACAAGACCCCAAGCGATGTGGGCGAGGGCGAGGGGAGAGAATAAGGAGTAGGCGGGTTTTAGTAATTGTTGAACTTGGATGAAACGACGGTAAAGGAAGGGGGAGACTTTCATCGCTTCGGACATGATATCGAAATAGCGATGGATAAGGTGGATGCCACGTCGCCGATAGGTGCCTTCGGTGGTGGGGAAGCGGTAATCTTCGGTGATGGCCAGTTCGAGCGCGCCGGAGGGGATGGAAGCGATACGTTTTTGGTAGCGGTGGGCGAGGTTATCAAGTTGGCCGTTGTTGTCGGCGATCATTTGGCCGAGGGTAGCGGCGCAGAGGCCGGCGACAGTCATGCCTTGGCCGTAGATGGGGTTGAAGCCGCACATGGCATCACCGAGGACGACAAAGCGGTCGGGCCAGTTGGGCATTTTGTCGAAACGGCGCCATTGGTTACGGGTGCGGCGGTAGCCGGAGATTTTGCTGGTGGGGACAGCGTGACGCAAGGCGCGGCTGAATTCTGGGGGGAGGTCTTTGATGAATTCATTGAAGCCAGCTTCGTCGGTGGGGGGGCGGTCGTCGTTGGTGCCGCCGAGGGTGAGGACAAAGCCGCCATTTTCTTCACGGATAATCATGCCGCCACGGGGGTTGTTCTCGTCGGCGAAGGCGGCGAGCATACAGCCAGGCATAGCGACTTTTTCGTAGCGGCGGGTAGCGTAGCCGAGGTGGGCGTCGACGACAATTTCTTCGACTTGACCGTAGCCGAGCTCTTCGAGCCATTGAGGGGTGCGGGAGGCGCGGCCACTATTGTCGATGATGAGGTCGGCGTGGAGTTCTTTAGGGGCTGATTGGTCAGCGCCACGGCGCCAATTAACGCGGACGCCAAGGATTTGGCTGTTGTCGGCGGAGGTGATGAGGGAGTGGACATCGGCACCGGTGATGAATTGGATATTGGGGTTTTGGCTGACGCGGTGGCGAACGGCCGTTTCCAGCAATAAACGGCTACAGCTCAAACCGGTAATGCCAGTGTGGAAGGGAGGGTACCATTCATCATTGCGATGAAAGTTGATATCAGAACCTAAGTCGAAGCTATTGGCACCGGCGGCGACGAGCTCATCATGCAGGCCAGGGAACAGGTCGTTGAGTAGTTCGACGCCGCGGGCGAGTAAGACGTGGAGGTGGTGGGCTTGGGGGAGGCCGCGGCGGTGTACTACTTCGGTGGGGAGTTGGTCACGGTCGAGGATAGTGATTTTAGCAAAGTGGGGAGCAAGTGCTTGGGCTGTCCATAAGCCAGCCATGCTGGCACCGATAATAATAGCGTGTTGGGTTTGTTGAGTTGTTGGGGTCATTAGATTTATCCTTTTATTATGAATTGAATAGAGTGTAACCGCAATAAGCTAGAGTGGGAAGTTCCTCATGCTGTCAGATTATAAGTGGATTCCTGCCTGCGCAGGAATGGCAGCGGTCTGGGTTAGGTTACAGTCTATTGATTAGAACCGAAATCAATGTTGTTAGCATAGCATAGGGAGCGTTAGGAAAGCGTTAGGAAGAGCGTTAGGAGGGGTAATGGTTATAAATTGGTTGTAAAATTGGTTGTTGGGTTGCCAAATGAGGGTGAAATATATTATATTGTGGTAACTATATTGAGTTGTTGTGGTGTGTTACCATACATGTAAAATGCAAAGAGATGCTTTGAAACAGTTATTAACTTACTTAGAGAATTTAAACAGTGCATCTGGTCTTAAGCGGGATGAAATTTTACGACGAACTACATTGAGTTTGTTAGCTGTGTTGTTGGCTGTGGCTGGTTTAGTCTGGAGCGGGATGTATGCGTTGTTAAACTTAGCGGTACCGGCGCTATTTCCATTAATGTTTTCGATATTGGTGGGGTTGAGTTTTGTGGTTTATACACGCACACATTATTTCGAGTTCTTTCTTTATAGTCAGTTGGGTTTAATATTGTTATTGCCCTTTGCGTTGCAGTGGAGTTTGGGCGGGTTTCATTATTCGGGGGTGGTGATGGTGTGGGCGATTTTAGCCCCATTGGGGGCGTTGATTTTTCATGGGGTGCGCGCCGCTTATGGGTGGTTGTTGGGGAATTTGTTGTTAACGGCCGTTTCCTTATTATCGGAGACGTATTGGCGCAGTTTAGCCGTAGCACCAGATGAGGGGGTGCAGACCATGTTTTTGGGGATGAATATGATCGGGGTGTTTGTTGTTATTTTTGTGGCCTTGATCTATTTTTTGCAACGGTTGGAGAAGATGAATGAGCAGTTGCGATTGGCGCGGGATGAGGCCGAGCAATCGAGCGTGGCCAAAAGTCAATTTTTGGCGAATATGAGCCATGAGATCCGGACGCCGATGAATGCGATTATTGGGATGACCAATTTGTTGCAAGATACGGAGTTGAACGCTGAACAAACTGACTTTGTGACGACAGTGCATAACAGTGGGGAAGCGTTATTGGTCATTATCAATGATATTTTAGATTTTTCTAAAATTGAAGCGGGGGAGATGGTGTTAGAGAAACATCCGTTTCGGTTACGAGATTGTGTGGAATCGGCGGTTGATTTGATGGCGGTTCAAGTGGGTAAAAGGCCAATTGATTTAGCTTATTGGATTGATGCTACAGTTCCCTTAGGTTTGGTGGGAGATGAGACACGGTTACGGCAAGTTTTAGTGAATTTATTGAATAATGCGTTGAAATTTACAGAAAAGGGGGAAGTGGTTTTGGAGGTAACAGGGCAGCCAGCGAAGAAAGAGAATTGGATTCAGTTGCAATTTACGGTACGAGATACAGGTATTGGGATTGAGAAAGAGGTACAAAAGCAGTTGTTTAGTGCGTTTACGCAGGCGGATGCATCGACGACGCGGAAATATGGGGGGACAGGGTTAGGGTTGGCAATATGTAAAGAGTTGGTTGGTTATATGGGGGGAGAGATTTGGGTTGAAAGTGAGATTGGGGAGGGGACGACATTTCATTTTACGATAGAAGCGGAAACGGTTCTGTATGATTTGCCTCAATATTTACAAGCAGAAAAGCCACAATTAGCTGATTATGAGATTTTAGTGGTTGATGATAATGAGACTAATCGGAGAATATTAACGATGCAGATGGGGGGCTGGGGGCTTATTTCGACAGCTGTCGCTTCTGGGGATGAGGCGTTGGCCTTGTTAGCGATTAAAGAGTTTGATTTGGCGATTTTAGATATGCAGATGCCGTATATGAATGGTTTAGATTTAGCCGAAAAGATTAAGGGGATGGGTAAGAGATTGCCATTGGTCATGTTGACATCGATGGGAACACGGCCTAATGATCCACGGGTGAACTATTTTGAGTCCTTTTTGGCGAAGCCAGTTAAAGCTAAGTCATTATACACGACCTTGTTATCACTATTATTGGAAAAGGTGGCGGTTGTTCAGCCTAAAAAGAAGGATGTTGTTTATGATGGGCAGATGGCGGAGCAATATCCGTTACAGATTTTATTGGCTGAAGACAATATTGTTAATCAGAAAGTGGCGAAATTAACGTTGAAGCGATTGGGGTATCGGGCAGATGTGGCGGCGAATGGGTTAGAGGTGTTGGCGCATTTAGAGCGGCAGGTGTATGATGTGATTTTGATGGATATTCAGATGCCGGAGATGGGAGGGCTAGAGACGACGAGGCGGATTCGGGAGGAGGTGGCCGCGGGGGCGCAGCCGTATATTATTGCGATTACAGCCAATGTGACAGTTGAGGAGCGGGAGGCGGGGATGGCAGCGGGGATGAATCAGTATATTAGTAAGCCATTTCGGGTGGAAGAGTTGACGATGGCGTTGCAGTTGGCGTTTGGGCAGAAGAAGGAGCGGGTTGGTTGATGGGGGAAGGGTGTTTGATGTTTGAGGTGGGGGTTGGTTTGAGGAGATTTGGTGGGTTTTGACGCGGATTTCGCGGATTTTGGGGATTTTTTGGTGTTGGTGAAGTGAGGAGGGGTGTAAGGTGGTGTCGTTTTTTGGGGTGGGATTGGTTAGAAGAGGAATGTTGGGGTGGGGGGGACCCGCCCGAGCGTGAACGCATCGGGTTAAATGGGGTGCCCCCTTGAAGATAGTGTCGTTTTTTTGTAAGAGGAAGGGGTGTTCAGTTGGAAGTCTGGCGATTTAACAAATCGCGCCACCTCCAGTGTGGGCAGTGAGATGTTAAAAAACGACAGTATCCTCGAAGGGGGCTAGGGGGTTGATTTGGCGAAAAGGGGTGGTTAGGGTGGAGATCGCGTTCTGGGGATAATGGGTTAAAATAGGGGGTATGAGAGCAGAAGAAGCGGAGTTGCAATTAAAGTTTTTGGGTGCGCCGGAGATATGGTATCGGGGGGAGTTAGTGGAGTTTGCCTCGGCCAAAGCGACCGCGCTCTTGGCGATTTTGGCAGTGACGGGCGAGCGGCAAACGCGAGATAGTTTGGTAGCGTTGTTGTGGCCGGAATCGGATCGGAAGCATGGGCGGGGGGCGTTGCGGTATACATTATCGGTGTTAAAGAAAGGGGTAGGGGATGAGGTTTTAGAGATTCGGCGGCAGGATGTGGGGTTGGTGGCCGAGCGGGTGTGGGTTGATTTAACGGTTTGGCAAGAGATGTTGTTGTGTGCGGGGCATGAGCGAGGGCGGGTGTGTGCTAGCTGTTATGAGCGGAAAGAAGCGGGAGTCGAAATATATCGGGACCATTTTTTAGCGGGCTTTAGTTTACGGGATGCGATTACATTTGATGAGTGGGCATTTTTGGAAAGTGAGCAGTATCGGCAACAGTTCAGCCAATTAATTGGCAGTTTGGTAGTTTATGAGCGAGGGCAAGGCCACCTCGGCCGCGCCATTGCGCATAGTCATCAGTGGGTGAAACATGATCCCTTGCAAGAGGAGGCGCACAAACAGCTCATCCAATTGTATATGGAGAGCGGTCAGCCCGATTACGGGCGGAGACAGTTTGAGATTTATGCACGCTATTGGGAAGAGGAGTTAGGGTTGTCGGTGGGGGATGATGTGGCTGCGTTGTTGGACGGGGAAGTGGGTGGGGGTGGTGTTGAGGGGGAACGGTTGTTGGTGGCGGCTGCGTCTTTGGTCGTGGACGAAGCGGTCAAAACGGCCGTTACGACGCCAACGGTTCATCTGCCAGAATATCCGACAGAGTTTGTGGGGCGGGTGGCCGAGCGAGAGCAGATTGGGACATGGTTGCAGGCGGATAATATTCGCATAGTGACCATAGTGGGGCCGGGGGGGATGGGCAAAAGCCGATTAGCGGTGACAGTGGGTCAAGAGATGGGTGAGTATTTCCGGGATGGGGTCGCGTTTGTGCCGTTAGCGCCGTTAAGTGAGCGGGTTAATTTAGAGACGACGATGGCGGTGGCGATGGCGACAGCGATCAACTTTTCTTTTTATCAGGGAGGTGGGTCACCACAGAAGCAGTTATTTGCCCATTTAGCGACGGGAAGATGGTTGCTTATTTTAGATAATTTAGAGCATTTGTTGGGTGAGGCGTTGACTCATTTTTTGCAGAGGTTGTTAAGTGAAGCGCCGGGGGTTAAGTTGTTGTTGACGTCGCGGGAGCGGGTTCATTTGCAAGCGGAGCGGTTATTGCCGTTAGCGGGGTTGGGAGCGACGGGGGAGACAACGGCGGTGCAACTATTTATGGCCCGTTGTCGGCGACAGGAACCGAATTGGGAGCCAACCTTATCGGAACGGGAACAGATTGCGGCGTTATGCGGGTTGGTGGGGGGGCATCCGTTGGCGTTGGAGTTGGCGGCGGCGTTGGTGGGGCGGATTCCGTTGGCTGATTTGGTGACGGCGATTGGGGCGGATATGGATGTGTTGCATAGTCGGTGGGCGGATTTACCGGAGCGGCATCGGAGTTTGCGGGCGGTGTTTGCGTCGTCGTGGGCGCGCTTGACGGTGGAGGAGCAGCGGGTGTTGGCATGTTTGAGCTATTTTCGGGGCGGGGTGACGGCGGAGGCGGCGGAAGTGGTGGTGGGGACGACGGTGCGGACGTTGGCGGGGTTGGTGGAGCGGTCGTTGGTGGGGGTGGGGCGTAACGGCCGTTACGATTTGCATGAGTTGATGCGACAGTATGCGGCCGAAGAGTTGGGGGCGGAGGCGACGGAAGCGTTAGCGACGGCCCATGCTGAATATTATCAACATTGGTTGACGGGGTGTCAGCAGGTATGGGCGACGGGGGGGCGTGGGGAGTTGTTGGTGGAGATTGAGGCGGAGATTGATAATGTGCGGCGGGCGTGGCGGTGGGGGATGGCCGAGGGGGATGTTTCCTTTTTGACGACATTGTTGCTGACGAGTTGGTTTTTTTGGCGGGCGCGGGCGCGGTTAGATGAGGGGGTGATCTGGATCCAGCAGTTGGTGAGGGAGTTTGAGAGGGAAGCAACTGCGCTGCAGTTGATCAGTTGGTATCGGTTATGGGGGGAAGCGGCCTTTGGTGTGGGGGATTTAGTGGGTGGGCGACAGATGTTGGAACGGGCGTTGCAGGTGACGCCAGACAAGCCGGCAGAAAGTTGGTGGGGCATTGGGCGGCAGATGATGGGGCATTGGTGGCGTCGGTGGCGAGGGCGGTCACCTTTGTTAGTGACGGGCAATCGAGAGGTGGTGGATCCGATTAAGGCGGCCACGGCGCATGTTTATAACTATTTAGCCTTTCTCTATTACACCAGTAATGAGCTTGGACCGTTGTTATCGGCCTGTTTTCATACGGTCAATTTAGCGGAGACGGCACGAAGCGGGCGGGATTTGGCCTATAGTTATGCGTACTTATACGGTATTTATCGGTTATTGGGCTGGCGGCGGGCGGCGGAGCAGTATCGGGCAGCGGCCGAGACGTGGGCGCGAGAAAGTCATGATCGGCAGGCGCAGATTTGGGTGGGGATGGCGGTGACGAGTTGGCAGTTGGGTGAGCGGCCGTGGGGGGAGTTGCGGGTTAAGTTAGAGGAGACATTGGTGTTGAGTCAGCAGATGGGGGAGCGGCGGCGGACGGGGGATATTTATGTGCCGTTGAGCTATGTGCATTATTGTGCTGGGGATTATGAGCGGGGGGCGGAGCTGTGTCAGGAACTGTATGAGTGGGGGGTGCAGGGACATAATTTGGAGCATCAAGTGTGGGGGCAGGTAGGTCGGTCGTTGCATTTGGTTCGCTTGGGGCGTATTGATGAGGCGAAGCGGTTGTTGGTGGAGGTGGCTGGGTATGAGCCGGGGGTGGGGCAAGCGTTGTTGAGTTATGTTAGTTATGAGGCATGTGTGGCGCGGTGTGCGTTGGCTGAGGGGGATTATGAGGGGGCGTTGCTGTTGGCGGAGAAGATTGAGAGGCGGTTGGCGGAGGGGTGGCCGGTTTCGTTTGCGTTGTTTGATGGGTGTGTGGTGGTGCCGTGGGTGGCGTTATGGGTATGGGCTAGCGAGCCGGCGTTGGCCGAGCGGTGCCAGCGGTTGGTGAAGCGGGGGCGGCGACATTTGCGGTCATTTGCGCGGGTGCATCGGATGGGGCGGCCGTGGTTGTATTTGTGTGATGGGTGGTGGTGGCAGTTGCGGGGGCGTGGGGGGAAAGCGGGGCGGGCGTGGGGTGAGGGGCGGCGGGTGGCCGAGGGGTTGGCGATGCCGTATGAGGTGGCGTTGGCTGATTATTTGTTGGGGCGGTATGGGGAGGGTGAGGCGGGGCGGGCATTGTTGTTGGTGGCGCGGGCGGGGATGGCGGGGTTGGGGGCGCGGGGGATGGTGGCCGAGGTGGATAGGGTAATTGGGGATAGGGGGATATGAGAGATGTTTGTTTTTATTTACTACTGGAGTGCATTTTCTTGATTTGTCAGTACAATTAAATGGCGTTTTGATTGAGTGTGTCGCTTTGAGTTATGGATAAGGTGTGATATGAGTAGTAGTATTGTTCTTTTGCAATCATTTGTTACTTTTTGGAAAGCATTACCTGATGATATAAAAGATCTCTTATTAGGTGCAACTGGGGATGGGACTGGGGGAATTGCTGGCGAAATTGTGATGCGTTGTTATGATAAATTACGTCGTCGTCAACGTCAATCATTGGTACAGTATCAGCCAGCTTATGGGCAGGTTGTAGCGCAGGCTTTGTATGTGACAGCTTGCCGATTAACAGATGATCAAACCTTGCAAAAAACCTATACCAAGATGTTAGGGGATTGGGCTAAACATGATGATGTGAATAAAGAATTGGTTCAATTTGTTGATATTCGTGAGGATATTGAGTTAGATGTTCCATACTTGGTTGAGGTATTGAGGCGGGAGCGTTATTATGCCCTTGAATGGGTACAAGGTGATATGACTTTGGAGCAGATTGTGGGTGAGTTTGCTTACGATTTGTATTTAGCTATTACATCACATGCTGAATTGAAAAATCAACTTGAAATTAAATTATTAAAACAGCTTGTTGATGATTTGCCTCGCGTAGCAGTAGCTACAGAAGCTTTAGTGGCAAGTAGCACAAATATAGAGGCTACCGTAAAGCATTTGGCTGAACAAGTTGAGCTACTAATTCAAAAAGGAGGGGATGTACCACCTACTTTTTGGCAAGATGTGCATCAAGCTGTTCAAGCTATTCCTATGTTTGCCGGTCAGTATCAGACTTTCCAAAGGTTACAAATGTCTTTAATCAAGGCAGGACATCTTGTTGAGGTTCAAGATGATGGTGAACTTGTTATTTCATCTACCCAACATCAACAAGTTGTATTAGAAACAAATGTTTTGCAACAGTTAACGGAAGAAATCAATTATTTGCGGCGAGTGATGAGTGAGCACATATTGAGTGCGTCAGATTTAGATTTGTTAGAAGGGATGTATTGTGATCATTTGGAGAACGCTTTTAAATCATTGACTTTTGCGGGCATGATGCGTACAGCGCGTCATATTTCTATTCCTTTGGAAGATATATATGTCGAAATGAGGTCTGTGGCGGAGGTGCCAGAGGCCGCTGATACATTTAGTGCGACAGAACGGCGTTTAATGCTTTTAGAGGAGGAGAAAGATGATGAAGAACGAAATTTGTTATTAAAACAGTTAGATGCTTTGCGTCAGGAGCGGTGGCAAAAACAAGCTTTGGCACGTAAATCGATTACAGAGGCTTTGGTCGATAGTGACCATCGTGCTTTTGTGGTCTTGGGTGATCCGGGGAGTGGCAAAACGACACTTTTACATTTGTTAGCCTTGTTGTACGCTCGCGGAACGGAATCATTGGGGCAAAAATTTAAGCATTTAACCAAATTAAAGGATCGATTGCCTATTTTTGTGCCCTTAGCTGCCTTTGATGATATGCAACGCCAAAATCCACAATTGACCTTGTCAGATTTTTTATCAGCTTATTATGAGCAACGTCAATGTCAACCAAGGTTAAAGCCTGTTTTTGAGGAAGCATTGGAAGCTGGCCGTGCTTTAATTTTGTTTGATGGTTTAGATGAGGTATTAGACACAACAACACGTAATTTTGTGAGCCGACAAGTCGATACTTTTATCCACCGTTGGCAGGCGAGAGGAAATCGGTTTGTGGTGACAAGTCGTTTTGTTGGGTATCGAGAGGCACCATTATCTAATGAGTGGGTGCATTTAAGTGTGCTTGATTTTGGAATTACTGAAATTGAACAATTTATTCATCAATGGGCGTATGCGATGGAGGAATCGTTAAATCCTGATCATCCACAAAAAATACAGATGGCACAAAAGTTAAAAGCTGATTTATTATCTGATGTGCATAGCAATCAGGCGGTGCGTAATTTAGCGGCTAATCCGTTAATGTTGACATTGCTAGCTTTATTACGACGACAGGTGGGGGCTCTGCCTAGTCGACGAGTAGCTTTGTATAAAAATTATTTAGAGACATTTATTGTTAATTGGTTAGATGCACGGAGTCAGGGAGAGCGGCGTGAGGGGATTGAGCGATTAGGGTTGTATGATGTGGAAGCGTTATTGATCCCGATGGCGTTGTGGTTACAAGAAACAACACCAAGTGGAACTGTTCGCTTGGATACTATGAAAGAGGCCTTGCTTGACATTCATTTGCAAAATTTAGGCTTTGATGATGCCGAGCAAGTGTCTGTTTCCCAGAAAAATCAAGCAAGAGAGTGGGTTGATCGCTTTTTAGCTGAGATGCGACATATGACGGGTTTGATTGTTGAACGGGGACATAATGTGTATGGCTTTTTGCATTTGACGTTTCAGGAGTATTTGGCAGGCCGTGCTTTAGCGAGTTTGCCATCAAAACAGAGATGGGAACGATTAAAGCCACATTTACATGATCCCCGCTGGCATGAAATTATTTTGTTATGTGCTGGCCAATTAGGTATTTTAGATCATAAATCACCCGAAGTGACAGCTTTTACGAAAAGGATATTAGAACATCAAGATGAATATGAACCTCATTTACATCGTAATTTGTTGTTGGCCTTAGATATTGCTGGCGATAATGTTAATTTACAAATTCCTTTTTTAAAACAGTTGTCTTCAGCAACAATAAATATATTACCAACTAAGATAGATCACTTAAATCGTCAAATTTATTTATCAATTGTGCAAATTATGGCACATGATATTGATGTGATACAACCTGTATTGGAAAAAATATGGGAAGTAGCCAATGAAAACTTATATGCATTTTTTATTGAAAATAGCAAACCATTATTTGATAATCAGTTTATTCGGGAAAAGCTATTAGCTAATATGCATTATGTGAGTCAACCGATTTTTGACGGAGGTGATATAGGTTTGGCGGCTGTTAATGCTTTGGTTGATATTATTGAGTATGACTCAGAAATGAAAATGGGCTTGTTGGCGAGGCTGACGGATGAGAATAGGAGTGTCAGGCAAGCGGCGGCGCAGGCGTTAGGGAGTGTGGTGAGCAATAATGAGGAGGTGAGAGCGGGTTTGTTGGCGAGGCTGACGGATGAGAATGGGAGTGTCAGGCAAGCGGCGGCGCAGGCGTTAGGGAGT
>DATHYN010000279.1:0-25186 GCA_035459145.1 Anaerolineae bacterium
GGTCAATGATTATTTTGAGAGGGGGGGGATTGAGCAGAAAGCCGTAATAAATTGAAAGAGAAGGTGGTAGAAAAACGATGGCAGTGCCAATAATGTAAAAAATGTCGTTCGGAAAGGTAACAATGTAGAGGAGCGTGATGAGAATATAGGCTGTGGGCCAGATTCGGGGAGGGAAGGGCGGTTTTTGTTCAAAGATCACAGGTGATGAACTTTTATTCTAATTCAGCGATGCGTTGGCTGAGCCCCTCGATGTTGGTTGCTTTGCGTTCGTTGCGTAGTTCTTTGGCGACGTCGGTGAAGTAGGTGTGGGTTTGGAGGAAGTGGCGTTGCCCTTTGTACCAGTCGAGGAGGTTGATGGTGGTGTTGCCCATCGTTTCGAGCTCTTTTTTGAGGTTGAGATTGACGGGGAAGAAGTCGTCACGGCCGAGGACATCGAGGTCGGCGTCGCAGATGATTTGGCCGAGGAAATCTTGGGGGGATTGGGGTAGTTGGGTGGCCATGATAATGGCATCGATATGTTTGATTTGTTCGTTGGTGTAACCAAATTTGGGTAGAATCGCATTGGCGATTTGGACGCTGATGGCTTCATGCCCATTTGATTGGACGAGGAAGCCGGTATCATGGAAGACGGCGGCGGTGCGTACGAGGAGTGTATCTTCAGGGGAGATATTGGCCATCGTAGCGAAGCGAGTGACAGCTGGGAGTACATCCTCGAAAGTGTGGCGGAGGTCATGATAGAAAAGGTTGGGTGAGAGTTCTTGTTTTAGGCGCTCGAAGGCGTAACGGTGTGCGCTTTCAAAATCGGGTTGGGTCATTTTACCATTCCATTGCGATTAAATGAATTAAGAATTGCTGTCCTTGTTTTGCCGACGTCGTAGAGAGCGCCCTTTTTTCTGCAATTCTTGAAAGAAGTCACTGCTCGTGATATCTTCGACTTGGGAAGAGACTTTGGCTTCATTAATTTGAATACGGAGGTGTTGGAGTTCCCGTTTGAGGTTTTCTTCCCGTTTTTGGACCCCTTCGATCATTTGGAAGAAGGAGGAGAGGAACGCATTAGCTTGGGATTCATCGCTACTGGCGGCATCATCAGCTAATGTGGAGCGTGTACTTTCGATTTCTTGCTTAACGCGGTGGTAGTCCCCTTGGGCGATATGTTGGGTCCAGGTGGTGGCGTTTTTGATGTACGTGGCGGCAAAGCGCAACTTGAGGGAGATATCGCGGATGATGTCGAGGGCGAATTCGGGGTAGTGGTCCATCGCTTCGAGGAAGTCGAGTTGGCCGAGGCGGAGGAGTTTGGTGTCATCGACGGCGGCGGCGGTGGCGGAGCGGGGGCGACCATCAACGAGAGCCATCTCGGCAAAATTGTCACCGGGACCAAATAGATTGAGGATGACTTCTTCGCCTTGTTCATTGTTGACATAGACTTTTATTTGTCCAGAATCAACGATGTACAAAGCATCCCCTTTGTCACCTAGATAAAATAAAACTTCATCAGCTTTTAGTTCGACAGGGGTGAGCTTTTTGGCTAATTCTGTCACTAATTCTAATGATTGATCCTTAAAAAAGGAGAGTCGGCGTAAACTTTGTATGGCATCTTCCATGAATATACCTGCTTGTCCTTAATATTCTATAGCCATTAGCTAAGGAACAAAGAATAATAATATCACCTTAACTAAACAACCTACGTATTTTAAGAGTATGATAGCTTAAAATAGATAGTTGTGCATCTTTCGAAGACAATCTAATTACCCTCTACTTTACCACAAGCTGATAATATTGGCGCATAATTGGCGTGAAAAAGTTGAAATATTGGGTTTAGGTTGTATAGTTAACGTAAATTTTGCGCCAATTGCGCAAAATTTACGTTGAGAAGTATATTAAGGAAAAACAATGTTGTTAGCAATTATTTTAATTTCATCATTTTTTTGGCTTGTTGTGATTTGGTGGTTTCGGCAGCGGGAACGGGCATTTGTAGCGACGGTTCAGCAGCATAAGGTGACATTACGTTCGAGCTATTTAGGGGATGAGCGAGAGTTGGTTATTTTTGCGCCGGCGGGTTATGAGAAGGGTGCGGGGAGGGTGTATCCGGTTGTCTATATTTTAGATGGTCAAGAGCATGAAGCGTTGGCGGTACAGCGGACATTGGCGCATTTGTGGAAATATGGGCATTTAAAGCGATTGTTGGTGGTGATGGTGCCCACAGGGGGGGATCGGTTTCAGGAGTATGGGGTGGCTGATATTCCTAATGGGCATGGTTTGGCCAAGTTGGCGGCGGCCCATAATCAGTTTTTGGTGGAGGAGGTGCGGCCGTATGTGGTACGGGAGTGGGGCGGGGCGGCCGAGGGGGCTGGTTTGGTGGGGATGTCTTTAAGTGGGCTGGCCGCTTTTGTTTTGGGCTGGCAGCGGCCTGATTTATTTAGCACGGTTGGGGTTTTTTCAGGCTCATTTTGGTGGCGGACGGGTGAGGGAGCGGATGGTTATCCGGCTAATGAACGGATTGGGCCGTTGGTTGTGGCCAAGAAGGGGTATCAAGCGGGTTGGCGGGTTTGGATTCAGGCGGCGACGCAAGATGAGTGGTCGGATCGGGATGGGGACGGGGTGATTGATGCGATTCAGGATAGTTTGGAGGTGGTTGGGGCGTTGGAGGAAGTGGGGTATGAGCGTGGACGAGAGGTGGTGTATGATGAGGTGTTGGGTGGTCGGCATCATTATGGGACGTGGGCCGAGGTGTTGCCCCGTTTTTTACGTTGGGGGTTTTCGCGTTTGTAGTTCGCTATTAGTAGTGAGGGCCGAGGAGATATAAAAGATGAGTATAGTGGTTGACGTCAATAATTTAGGCAAACGGTTTCAATTAAAACAAAAGGGTGAAGGTTTGTGGGGGAGTGTGCGCTCGTTGTGGCGGCCGGATGTGAGAGAAGTAACGGCCGTACAGGGGATTTCGTTTGCGTTAGAAGAAGGGGAGATGTTGGCGTTTATTGGGCCGAATGGGGCGGGTAAATCGACGACAATCAAGATGTTGACAGGCATTTTGTTTCCTAGTGAAGGGGAAGCGGAGGTGTTAGGATTGACACCATGGCGGCAGCGGCGCCAGCTGGCTTATCAGATTGGGTCTGTTTTTGGGCAGAAGCCACAACTTTGGTATCATTTGCCGGCGGCCGACACCTTTCGTCTCTTCGCGCGTATTTATGAATTAGATGAAAGGGCTTATCAGCAACGACTTGGTTTTTTAGTAGATACCTTTCAGTTGGAGCCGTTGTTACACATTCCGGTACGAAAATTGAGTTTAGGGCAAAGGATGAAATGTGAAATTGCGGCGTCGTTGTTACATCGGCCGCGAATTATTTTTTTAGATGAGCCGACGATTGGTTTAGATGTGGTGGCTAAGCATCAGATTCGGGAAGCGATTAAGTTTATGAATGAGACGGATCGGACGACGATATTTTTGACGAGTCATGATGCGGGTGATATCGAGAAGTTATGTCGTCGCGTTATCATTATTAATTATGGCCAGCTTATTTTTGATGATCGTACAACGGTGTTAAAGCGGGATTATTGGCGCCAAAAGCAGATTGATGTGCGATTTGCGGAGCCATTAGCGACACCATTTGCGTTGTCGGGGGTTACTATTTTAAAGCAGGGGGATTATGGGGTTAAGTTAGCGTTTGATACGCAAGAGATAGCTGTGGAGACAGTTGTGCAGCAGCTTATGGCGAGGGGAGCGTGTGAAGATATCAATATTAGTGATCCGCCGTTAGAAGAGATAATTAGTGATATATACACAGCGGCACAGGGATGAAAAGGTGAATAAAAATGAGTTTTTTAGAAATACCAGATACATTTCCACATCGTGGTAATGGTGTAACAAAATTTATGGGGCGCGGTGCTTACCGTTTATTTGGCTGGAAGATGTCTGGGCATGTTCCGGATATACGTCATGCGTTGGTTTTGGGGGCACCGCATACATCGACATGGGATTTACCGGTAGCTTTAGCGACAGTGGCGGCGACACAATTTTCGTTTAATTGGCTGGGTAAACATACGATATTTGAAGGACCTTTGGGGCCGATGTGGCAGTGGTTGGGTGGGGTACCGGTTAATCGGCAAGGGAATTTGGGGGTGGTGTCGCAGATAGTCAATATGTTTGAAGAACGTGACTTTTTGTGGTTATTGATTTCACCGGAAGGGACACGTAAGAAGACGGAGCGGTGGAGAACAGGTTTTTATTATATTGCGCAGGAGGCGAATGTACCGATTATACCGGTTGCCTTGGATTTTGGTACGAAATGCGTACATCTATTAGAGCCATTTTATCCAACGGGAGATTTAGAGGCGGATATGACGTTTTTGCAAGGGTTATATCAGCCGGATATGGCGCGCAATCCAGAGCGGTTTTAGTCGGTATCGGGGGGTTTTTCGCCGTAATATTGGTAGTAATTGGCTTCGATGGTGCCGTTATAGAGTTTGCGGACGCGGTCGGGCCGAGCGCGTTTGAAATAATCGGGGAATTTGGCATCGGCGGTGAAGACAAAGACAGACCAGCCACTCTTTTTGCGGAACATTTTGTGGATAGTGATATAGATTTGATTCATTTCTTGGAAGTCCGAGAGGCGGATGCCGTAAGGGGGGTTGGTGATGACGATGCCATATTGGCGATCGATCCATAGTTTATGAATGTCTTTGACTTCGAAAAGGATATCAGCGGCGACACCCGCTTTTTCGGCGTTGTGTTTGGCGATAGCGATCTCTTCGGGGTTGCTGTCATAGCCCCAGATGCGGATTTTTTCTTGGGGGTCGGTGGGGATAATGGCTTGTTGGGCGAGGTAACGGGCTTGTTCCCAGGCGCGGTCAGAGATGCAGGGCCATTCTTCTGAGGCGAAAGAGCGGTTGAGGCCGGGGGGGATATTGCGACCAATCATAGCGGCTTCGATAAGGATGGTGCCGGAACCGCACATGGGGTCGATGAGGAGGCGGCCGTGGCGCCAGAAGCTAAGTTGGACAAGGGCGGCGGCGAGGGTTTCTTTGAGGGGGGCGTCGCCAGCGGCGGCGCGGTAGCCGCGTTTGTGGAGACCAGAGCCAGAGGTATCAATGGTGAGGAGGGCGATATCTTTAAGTAAAGAGATTTGAATAGTGAAAGCGGGGCCCGTTTCGGGGAGGTCTTCTATTTGATAAGCGTTTTGGAGGCGATCGACGACCGCTTTTTTGACGATGGATTGACTACTACGGACACTCATCAGTTGTGATTTAACTGATTTGCCGATAACGGTAAATTCACCATCGGCGGTAATCCATTGTTCCCAGGGGAGGGCTTTGGTTTGCTCGTAGAGGTCATCAAAGGTGGTGGCGTGAAATTCGCCTACCTTGAGGCGCAGGCGGTCGGCACAGCGGAGCCAGAGGTTTAGTTGGGGGATATCATCCAACTCGGCCGTAAACTCGAGCCGTCCCGGATGGACAGTAATATCATAAAAGTCAAGGGCTTCCAACTCGAATTTGACCAGTTTTTCGAGTCCATATTTGCAGGTAGCGATTAAAGTAATAGACATAAGTTTCGAGTATAGCATAGATTCGGTTAGAGAACGAGAAGAATATAGCTTGTCAATTTATTGACAAATCATTGACAATAATGGTACAATCAAGCCAATTATTAAGCGCAGTAAATCGTAAAACTTTTTTGCTATAAAGCGTGTTTTTTAAACCTTGGCCATCATGTCCGGTTATAGGTGGCACGATACCTATTATCATTGAAGAATTTACAAAAGTATGGGAGGTTCGTGGTGAAAGAATTATCATTGTATAGTTTAATCAAAGAAGATATCAACGAAGAAATGTTCTTGCATACAGTTGAAGGAATGCGTTTAATGAGCCACCAAATCGAAAGCATTGTGCTTGAAGAGGGGCTGGAAACGGATATGTTTGTTGGTTTTCAGAAGTATAGTGCTTTTGTACCGCAGATTTTGCGCTATCGACGGTTAGCGGAAGTGGCTAGTTCTATTTATCTATTTGGCCAGCCTAATTGGTCACTGGCACCGTTACCGCGGACCGCTTATATTCCGTTGTCACGTAACCATCCGTTGACACGGGAGTGGTTTATCGTCGTTAATAGTTCTGTTTTATCCTGTGCCTTGGTGGCTCGGGAGCGGATTGGGATGTATGGTGAGCGTTATTTTCAAGGGGTATGGACATATAAACCAGAGTTAGTGTTACGTTGTGATAGTTCTTTGCGTAATGTTTTGGGAATTAATGTTAAGCCGTGGCTGAATTATAATAATGAGCAACAGCATCGGTATGCGCAAAAGATGAAGCAGGCGTTGCGTGGTCTGGTGCCGGCAGCGGGTGATTAAGTAAGATTGAGGTAGTGGGCCATGGGGGGCCAAATTGATTTGGTGACAGCGGGACGGGGGGGGATGGGGTGGCCGAGGTTGAGGCCGCGTTGATTGAGAATGGCTTTGATGGCGCCGAGGCGAGCGGGGGGGAGCATATCAAGGAGATGATTGATTTGTTGGTGGGCTTGTTGGGCGGCGGGGATGTCGTTGTTATGCCAGCTAGAGATTAAGTGGACAAATGGTTCAGGGATAGCGGTGGCGAGGCCACTGATGAGGCCGGTGGCGCCGAGGGCGAGCGCGCCGAGGGCGATGCGTTCATTGCCGGCCATACAGATGAAATTTTCGGGGGCTGTTTGGCATAAGGCGCGAACCATTTGGGCGTCAGGGCGGCTGGTTTTGAGGCCGACGAGATTGGGGATGGCTGTGATTAGGTGGGTGAGAAGTTGCGGGGTGATGCCGTTGATGGCTAAATGGGGGATATCGTAGAGCATGAACGGGATGTGGGGGGCGGCATTGGCGACGGTGACGAAGTAATCGGTGAGGGCGGAATCGGGGAGGGGGAAAAAGGTGGGGGTGATAGCGACGTGGGCGGCGGCGTTGAGAGGGGTTGCTTGTTGGGCGAGGTAGATGGCCTCGGCCGTATTATTGGCACCAATATGGAGCAAGACGGGGACACGACCGGCAACAGCGTCCATCACCGCTTGAAACAGGCGTAATCGTTGGTCATGGGCGAGCATAAGCCCTTCGCCGGTACTACCAGCGACAAATAGACCATGGACGCCACGATCAAGTAAAAAGTTGACGAGGGGGGGGATGGCGGTGGTGTTGACCGTGGCGTTATCCTCTTGGAGAGGGGTGGCGAGGGCGGGAACGAGACCATGATAAAGTTGTTGGTATAAGGATGTCATAAATTATTCCGGTTCAGCGGTAAAGCGCAAAGGGAAGCCTTCGACACTGGCGGCGAAATGGGCGCGGCCGACGCGACGTTGGGCTTCTGTTTTGGGATAGGAAGCGACATACGCTTCCCCTTTGGTGTGGGCGGTGTAGGTGATGTGCTCAGCGATGAGGGGGGTGATTTCGAAAATACGGACAAGGACAAGAATGACAAAGTCGTAGGGGGTGACATCATCATTGTGAATGAGGACACGCCAAGGGGGTTCAACTTCCTCATCAGTGAGGATGTCGATTTCTTCTTCCGTATCGTACTCAGTTTGGGCATACCACAGATATTTTTTGATCATGGGTCTATTTTACTGGATGGGATGGGGAAGGACAAATGGGTGGTGCTGAAAAAAGAACTATTGGTATAATGGGAGTATGGAGATGAGATTAGAGAAACCGATTATTCGAATGCCTACCTTAGTGGGTGAGCAATGGTTGGGGGTGGAACGGCCGTTGCAAAAGCCTGATTGGTGGGGCAGAGTTGTCTTGATTGATTTTTGGGAATATAGCTGTATTAATTGTCAGCGGACGTGGCCTTATTTGCGCATTTGGCAACAGCGGTATGGTGAGCGTGGGTTGTTGATAATTGGGGTGCATACGCCAGAGTTTGCTTTTGGTAAGTTGTTGGCGGAGGTGGCGGCGGCGGCGGGCCGAGCGGGGTTGAGTTATCCGATTTTGCTCGATGAGGAAGGGAGGAATTGGGACCGATTTGCGGTGAAAGCGTGGCCGACTAAATTTTTAGTTGATCCGGCTGGCTATATTCGGTATAAACAGCAGGGTGAAGGGGGGTATCAGGCGTTTGAGTTGGGGATTCAGACGTTGTTGCGAGAGCGAGGTGATACGCGCTTGATGCCTGATTTGTTAGGGCCACAACGGCCAGAGGATAAGTCGGGAGCGGTCTGTTATCGGGCGACGCCGGAGTTGTATGCTGGTTATGAGCGTGGTTTATTTGGGACGGCGGTGGGCAATCCGGAGGGGTATGTGCCGAATGAGACGGTTTTGTATGGGTTGACGACGGTGGGGGCGCTAGAAAAGCATCGGTTTTATTTAGAAGGGTTTTGGCAAGTTGGGGCGGAGGGGGTTGTGTTTAAGGGGCGTGAGGGGCGTGTGTTGGTATCTTATGAGGCGGCGGGCGTGAATATGGTGGCTAGTCCGGCGGCGGATATGGTCGCTTTGCGGTTGGGTTTGACGGGGGGGGTGGCGGCCGAGGTGGCAGGCGAGGGGGTATCGAGACGGATAGAAGTGAAGCTGGATGGGGAGTGGTTAGTGCCAGCGGTAGCGGGGCGGGATATTGTTTTTGATGAGGAAGGGCGAAGTTGGGTCGAGCTTAAGCGACCAGGTATGGTAGAATTGGTAGCTGATGATCGGTTTGGAGCACATTTATTAGAGTTAATATGGACAACACCGGAAGCGATTTTATACACATTCTCATTTACATCATGTATGAAAGAGTAGCTGGCCGATTAGGATAAAAAGATGCAATTTCCTGAATT
Organism: Anaerolineae bacterium; assembly: GCA_035459145.1. Taxonomy (GTDB): domain Bacteria; phylum Chloroflexota; class Anaerolineae; order Promineifilales; family Promineifilaceae; genus DATHYN01. The sequence goes on from DATHYN010000279.1 coordinate 8,756, forward strand.
AGAAACATTAATGACGTATTTGACCATTATTTTAGGTGGTTTGGGCTTTTTGCTGATCACGTTGTGGTTGAGTTTGGTGGTATGGGCGTTTCGGGATATGCGTTTGCGGTCGCGGGATCCATTTGCCCAATTTTTGGGGTCGTTGGTGGTGGCGGCGTTGCCGGGGGTGGGGTTGGTGATTTATATGTTATTGCGGCCGGTGGAGACGTTGGCCGAGGCGTATGAGCGGGCGTTGGCGGAGGAGGCGTTGTTGCAGGAGATTGAGGAGCGGCCAGCTTGTCCTGGTTGTTCACGCAAGGTGGATAATCGGTGGATTGTATGTCCGCATTGTCATGCCCATTTGAAGCGGGTGTGTGCCTCGTGTGGGGAGCGGATTGAGATGCAGTGGCATTTGTGCCCGTTTTGTGGGGTGGAGACGGGGGTGGCGGCGGAGGCGGTAGTGGCTGAGGAAGGTGTTGAGGTTGGGGTGGTTGAGGAGCTGGATGAGCGGGAGGTGGTGGCCGAGCGGTTGGCGGCGTTGGGGGGTGGGGATGAGGATAAGAAGGAGGAGGGAGAGGCCGAGTGGGTGGTGGAGGAGTAAAGGATTAGTCGATGACAATTTGGTCGAGGTTGTCTTCGGGGGGTGGGTATTGGGGGTTCATTTCTTGGAGGGTGTTGAGCACAATTTTGGCGATAGCGTAGTTACGGTACCATTTTTGGTCGGCGGGGATGACATACCAAGGGGCGTAATCGGTGGTGCATTGGTTGAGCATCTCTTCGTAGGCGACCATGTAGTCGGTCCATTGTTGGCGTTTATTTAGGTCTTCACGGGCGAACTTCCAATTCTTATGGGGTTCATCAAGACGTGATTGGAACCGTTCTTTTTGCTCTTTTTTGGAGATGTGAAGGTAGAATTTGAGGATACGAGTACCGTTATCGTGGAGGAGACGTTCGAAATTGTTGATATGTTGGTAGCGGGGACGCCAGACCGTTTCGGGGACGAGGTTATCGACACGGACGATGAGGACATCTTCGTAGTGGGAGCGATTAAAGATGCCGATTTTGCCTTTAGCTGGTGTTTGTTGGTGGATGCGCCAGAGGAAATCGTGGGCAAGCTCTTCTTTGCTGGGGGCTTTGAATGAGGCGACGTGGACCCCTTGGGGATTGATGCCTTTGGTGAGGTGGCGGATAGCGCCATCTTTGCCGCCGGCGTCCATCGCTTGAAAGACGATGAGGAGGGATTGTTTGTTTTCGGCGTAGAGACGGTATTGGAGTTCGATAATTTGGTCGCGCATTTGCTCGAACTCGGCCTCGGCCCGGTCGCGATCATCAAAAATTTCTTTGCCATCAGGGTCGATGTCATCTAATTTAAGCGGTTGGTTAGGGGTTAAACGATGTGTATGAGGCATGGGATTCTCCTTAAGGATTTTTAGAGTAACTATAGCATGAGGTGGGGGGGCGAGGCAAGGGGGTTGCTTTGGAAAAATCAGAGAATATAGTAAAATAGTGTCTATGCCAAAAAATCAGCGCAAATTTTTTATTATAATGGGGATATTTCAAGTTCTGTTTATTACCAGCATGGTTGGCTGGATGTTGTTTGATGCCTATAAAGGAATCAAGAATGTGAGTGGGCAAGCATGGGGATTGTTTTTGAGAGAGCCTATTGTTTGGCATAAGGTTGGGGAAATCCTGCTTGTTTTGCCCGTGGCGATTGCTTTTGTGAGTTTCTACATGTTGTGGCCAGCTAACTGGCGGGTGAAGTTTTTGCGGTTTACCACCCCGATAATTGTTATTGGGGGCATATTTAATTTAATTGCCGCCGTTGGTTACTATCAGCTTCCGCGCACAGATTTTTCTACGTTCATGATTTATTTTGCCCCTATTTTATTTGTTGCTGGGCTTGTACTGCCAATTATGCTTTATTGGGTTCATCGAAAGCGGCGTGCCATCGAACAAGAAGCGTTGACAGCCGATTAATCATCAGAATGAGGGGGCGAGGTAAACGAACAATATTGCGCCAGAATCAGGAGGGATAATAATGGATGCTAGAATTGTTACTCGTACTAACTTGACTTGCCCAGAATGTGGTTTTGTGGAGGAGCTAGATATTCCGCACGATTATTGACTCGTCTTTCATGAGTGTACCAGGTGTGGTACCAGATTACGACCGTTGCCCGGTGATTGTTGCGTCTTTTGTTCCTATGGTGACCATCATTGTATTGGCAAGCAACAAGAAAAATTGACAAATAATCAATAACCTTTTCCCTTTACTCTTGTAGATAGGGCAAACCCCGCCAAATAGCCTATACCAATATAAGTAGTTTTACGCTAGTTACCGCGGGAATAAATAAGTATATTATGTCCTTTTGAAGAATCTGATGAAGCGATATTTAAGAATAACCTGTGATGACATCATCTGACCATACTCGGACAATTAAACTGAATCAAATGAGTTACTGGCTTATCCAACATTGGTTGTTGGTTTTTAACCTTATGATTGGTCTTTGGATTTTCTTACCTTGGTTAGCCCCAATCTTGATGCACTTAGGTTGGGAACGGGCTGGCCAAGCTATTTATCTCTTATATGCACCCCAATGTCATCAAATGCCCCAACGTTCATTCTTTATTTTTGGCGTATCGCCCATGTACAGTTTAAATGAAATACAAACTGTATGGCAACAAACCGATAACCCTCTGATCTTACGCCAATTTGTTGGCAATGTGGATATGGGCTGGAAAGTAGCTTGGTCTGACCGTATGGTTTATATGTATACAGCTATTTTTATATTTGGTGGTGGTTATGGTCTGGTTAGAAAATGGTTCAAACCCATCTCGATTTGGAGCTTTGTGTTATTATTATTACCGATGGCTATAGATGGTGGCACACATATGATAAGTGACATAATGGGGGGTATTGGTGGTGGCTTTCGTGACTATAATGTATGGTTAGCAACATTGACAAACCATACTTTTGCCCCTAATTTTTACGCTGGTGATATGTTAGGCTCTTTTAATGCTTGGATGCGATTGTTTACAGGTATTTGCTTTGGCTTAGGTATTGTTGGTTTTGTTTATCCACGTCTCGATGAAGGTGTATCTATTGCTGCTCGTGAAATTGAAAACAAAGTTAAGAAGGCAGGCAAGCCCTTATGACCCCTCCAATTAAGGTTTTATTAGCTGACGACCATGCTGTAGTGCGGGCGGGCATTCGCCAATTTTTAGAACAAGTTGATGATATTCAAGTGGTTATGGAAGTAAGTGATGGACGACAAGCCGAACATTTCATTCAAAACACGCCTCCTGATGTAGCCGTTTTGGATATTCAAATGCCTTATGCTAGTGGTATTGAAGTTACACGCTGGATACGGTCTGAGTACCCGCAAGTAGGTGTTTTGATATTGACATCCTATGATGATGACCCTTATGTGATTGCTGTTTTGCAAGCTGGGGCTAATGGCTATGTGTTAAAAACAGCGACACCGATGGAAATTGTTCAAGCGGTTCGTGATGTACATGAAGGTAAATCTGTTTTAGCCCCCCTCATTGCCCAGAAGCTTATTCATCATGTTGCCAATCAGAATCGTGGGGCAACGTATGAAGCCTTAACGAGTCGGGAGATAGAGGTATTGCAATTAACAGGTAAGGGGTATACCAATAAAGCGATTGGGGTTCAACTCGAAATTAGTGACCGTACTGTGCAAGGCCATTTAGCTAAAATTTATGGTAAGTTACAAGTCAATAGCCGTACTGAAGCGGTGATGAGAGCTGTATCATTGGGTTTAATCGCGCCGCAAGTGGATGATTGAGCTAGATGGAGCGTAGCAAATGGCAGGGGTTGCCCTTACAACTCTTTTTTTTGACGATATTTCCATTGACGATATTGCTGTTAGTCACCACATTTGGTGGCTCAGTCTGGCACCGGCAAGCGATGCGGGATATTGTTGGCGAACGAGATGAGCGCGCGGTACGGGCAGCGGCTACCCTTATTCATGAACAATTAAATCGAAGGTTGGCGGCTGTGCAAAGTTTAGCCTTACAAGCAAATGACCGCGACCCTGACCATGCTTTAGCCGACTCATCTTTTTTTCTATCCGATTTTGATGAGGGTTTAGCACTTATTCATTTAAATGGCACCATTTGGACAGATAAAAATAATCATCAATTTTGGCAACAGGATATCGTTTTAGCCCAAATAGAAACAATTAACACTAGCCTTGCAACCCCATTTCTGCCTCCATTTCCACATCCCCAAACCGGTGTTGATGTTATTCTTATTATTATTCCTGTGACTGACAATTTATTTGCAACAGGTGCCTTTTATCCGACTGATTTAATTGAAAACGCATTACAAAATGTATTCGCTTCGAGTGAAGATACAACGATTTTTATTGTTGGTTATGAGAATCAATTGTTATATCAAACTGAACAAATATATTGGCCTAAAACAGAGTTACTTCAACATCCTGGCATTGTGGGGGCATTACAGGGCAAAAGCGGTATGACCTATTTAGATGTCGATGATAACGAACATGTTGTGGCTTATAGTGTTATTGACCTTGTTAATTGGGCCTTGGTGATAGAGGAACCATGGCTATCAGTAGCTGGGCCAACTGTTAGAATGACCGAATTTGCTCCCTTTGTGTTAGCACCCGCTTTAATTGCTTCCTTGATTGCTTTGTGGTTTGGTATTGGCCAAATCGTGCATCCATTGCAAGCCTTGGCTAAGAAGGCGACTGAGTTAGGTTGGGGTAATTTCAATACAATTAATGAGTCGGTTGGTGGCATTGCCGAAATTCAACGATTGCAAACAGAATTGGTTCATATGGCCGAAAAATTGCAAATATCACAACAAGGGTTACGAAACTATTTGGATGCCATTACAACTGGCCAAGAGGAAGAAAGACAACGGTTAGCCAGAGAGATTCATGATGGTACCTTGCAATCTTTGATTGCTCTAAATCAGCGCGTGCAATTAGCCCAATTGTCGTTAATTGATCATCCGGCGGCTGTTAAATTGGTTGAAGTAGAGGAGTTAACGGCCGTTGTTATCGCCGATTTACGTCGTTTAACCAGAGCGTTACGCCCTATTTATTTAGAAGACTTGGGTTTAGTTCCCGCCTTAGACATGTTGGTGCGGGATTTCGATAAAACGACAGAGACAGCTATTTCATTTCAAACAATGGGGGCTGAACAACGCCTACCTGCTAAGATGGAATTAACCCTTTATCGTATGGCACAAGAAGGGTTGAGTAATGTGACTAGACACGCCCAAGCGACAACAGCTATCTTGCAATTGACCATTGAAAAAGATGTTATTTGTTTAACTATACGTGATGATGGGCGTGGTTTTTCTGTTCCAGAAAGTTTTTCTGAATTAGCGCCATTGGGTCATTTTGGGTTGCTAGGTCTTTATGAGCGGGCGGAATTGATAGGAGCACAGTTAACGATTCAATCAAATAATGAAACGGGAACAATCTTATCGATTATGATTCCAAACCCTCACACCTAAGTAATCAATCAAAAATAAGTTAGCACTTTTGCAGTTGAATATTATCCAGAAGTTAATGCACCCCAAAATGCGACCGGCTAGGAATTCGTTTGTCCCCCAACTAGGGGAAGTAAATATCCCTTGAGTAGCCGATGTGAGTGAATCGGGTTTGTTGTATGATAGGCTCATAAATTTACTGGTTTGATATCAATTGATTAATAATATAGTTCGTATTAATAGGTGATAGGATGAGATTTAAACAATTACCAACAATTTTGTTCTTGATGATAGTCAGTTTATTTTTATTGATAGCTTGTACAGCGACGGATAAACCATCAGTCAATGTTCAACCAACCAATAACGGTCATAGTGGTGGTCATGCTATGGATGGCGGTGACCATGCTGAAGTTCCAACAGAATATAAAGGATTGACAAACCCCTTGTCAGCTAATAGTGAAAATGTTTTGCAAGCCGGACAAACCATTTTTCAAACCAACTGCGTTGTTTGCCATGGTGAAATAGGTCGAGGTGATGGTGTAGCGGCAACAACACTGAATCCTAAACCAGCTAATTTAGCTGATGAGATGATGATGAGTATGGTAACTGATGATTACCTGTTTTGGCGAGTGCGTAAAGGTGGCATTGGTGAGCCATTTAACTCGGCTATGCCCAATTGGGAAAATAGTTTATCAGAAGAAGAGACGTGGCAAGTTGTTGCTTATATTCGTACATTGTCTAAAAAACAAAATTAACCTTTAGATAAAATACCCCAAACTTTTACTTTGCTTAAAAGCGGGTCTGACTATCAGGCCCGCTTTTTTATATGAGATGTCAGTTTAGTAGCGTGTAACCGAAAGAATCTAGAGTGGGAAGTTCCTCATGCTGTCAGATTATAAGTGGATTCCGGCCTTCACCGGAATGACAATTGTAAAGGGATTAATTATCAATTATGAACCATTCCTAGAATTAATTCTAGCAATCACTTGACTCCGTACCATACTACAGGGTATATAATGGTAACATCGTAGTTAACTACAGACATTTGGAGAGATAATGATGAAACAAAAAGGATTAACTGTTGGTAAATTAGCCAAAGCAGCAACGGTGAATGTGGAAACATTGCGCTATTACGAACGGCGAGGGTTACTGCCTGAACCGCCACGGACAGAATCAGGCTATCGCCTTTATCCAAAATCAGCTGTTGAACGGCTCCGCTTTATCAAGGGCGCACAGGCATTGGGGTTTACATTGGAAGAAATTCAAGAATTGTTGAATTTGCGTATGGATGAGCAGGCTCATCATGCTGATGTGCGTCAACGGGCCGAAGAGAAGGTGGTAGATATTGAACATAAAATTCAGGCATTGATGGCGATGAAGGTTGCTTTGCAAGAACTGATTGAACAATGCCATGGGGATGGCCCAATGGGCGAGTGCCCTATTTTGGAGGCGTTGCCCAGCTATTTCCATCATCAAGATAATTAAAGATATAAATTGTTGATAGCATAATTTCTTTGCTACAAATAGGAGAATAAGTTATGAACGACCATACAGAACATAATAATCATAAATCGAAAAACGAAACCGAGTCAACCATGTCGACTGAGCATCATGGAAAACATCAAGGCCACGGCCATCACCAAGAACATAGTAGTCATGGCACCCACGGCCATCACCAAGAACATAATGGCCATGCCGGTCACACTGACCATAGCGGGCATGAAATCATGTTTCGCAACCGGTTTTGGGTCTCTTTGGTATTAACCATGCCGGTCTTGTTATTTAGCCCTGTGATTCAAAACTGGTTTGGCTTTACCGCCCCCCAATTTACAGGTAGTCAATGGATTTCCCCCATCCTCTCTATTGTTATTTTTGGCTATGGTGGCATCCCCTTTTTGCAAATGGCTAAAGATGAAATTCGCCAACGCCAACCGGGCATGATGACCCTTATCTCTTTGGCGATTACAGTCGCTTTTGTTTACAGTTTGGCGACCGTTTTTATCGAATTAGGCGAAAGCTTCTTTTGGGAATTGGTGACATTGATTGATATCATGTTGTTGGGGCATTGGTTGGAGATGCGTAGCGTTCGTCAAGCATCAGGCGCCTTAGATGCGCTGGCTAAGTTGATGCCCGACACGGCCGAGCGCATCATGGCCAATGATGAAACTGAAACGGTCAAAGTGAGCCAATTACAACAAGGGGATAAGGTGTTAGTGCGCCCTGGCTCTAGTATCCCCGCCGATGGTACCGTTATTTCCGGCCAATCTGATGTCAATGAAGCGATGATTACGGGTGAATCAAAGCCGGTTAAGAAAACGGCCGATTCGGCGGTGATTGGGGGGACAGTTAATGAAGGTAATGGTAGTTTGCGTATCGAGGTGACGGCTGTGGGTGATGATACCGCCTTGTCTGGTATTATGCGGCTGGTTGACCAAGCCCAACAAAGCAAGTCGCAAACGCAATTGTTGGCGGATAAGGCGGCTGGTTGGTTGTTTTATTTGGCTTTGGCGAGTGCGGGGATAACGGCCGTTATCTGGCTCATCGCCGTTGGTTTTGATGTGGAAGTTATCAAAAGAGTGGTCAGTGTCCTCGTTATTGCTTGTCCCCATGCGTTAGGGTTGGCCGTGCCTTTGGTGGTGGCCATTACTACCGCTTTAGCCGCGCAAAATGGGATTCTCGTTCGTGACCGCTTGGCCTTAGAGAAAGCGCGCTTAATCGACACCATAGTCTTTGATAAAACAGGTACCTTGACTAAAGGGGAGCAAGGCGTTGTCGATATGGTCAGTACAGATGAAACCAACACTGATGAAGCTTTAGCCCTCACGGCCGCCATTGAAGGGGATTCCGAACATATTATTGCCCGCGCCATTCGTGATGCGGCTCAAGAAAAGGGTTTGACATTACCGACCATCTCTGATTTTAACATTATGAAAGGGCGGGGGGTAAAAGCGACGTATCAAGAGCAATCTGTTTATGTTGGTGGCCCACGCTTATTGACCCATTTGCAACTAGAGTTACCAACCGATATTGACAATTTCAGTCAGGATGCGGGCGAAAAAGGGCATACAGTTGTGTATTTAGTGCAGGGTGAGATGGTAACGGCCGCTTTTGCTTTGGCTGATGTGATTCGGCCGGAGAGTAAACAGGCGGTACAAAAGTTGCAAGCAATGGGTATTGAGGTGGCGATTTTAACGGGGGATAGTGAGGCGGTGGCGAAGGCGGTGGCGGCCGAGTTGGGCATTGACCGTTATTTTGCTGAAGTATTACCTGAAGATAAAGATAGCAAAGTGGCGGAACTGCAAAAACAAGGCAAGAAAGTGGCCATGGTCGGTGATGGTGTTAATGACGCCCCGGCTTTAACCCGTGCTGATGTTGGTATTGCCATTGGTAGTGGTACTGATGTGGCCGTGGAATCGGCGGGTATCATCTTGGTGCAAAGTAATCCTCTGGACGTGGTCAAGATTATCGCATTGAGTCAATCGAGTCATCGTAAAATGGTGCAGAATATTTGGTGGGCGGCTGGCTATAATATCGTGGCCATTCCGTTAGCGGCGGGTTTATTAGCACCTGTGGGCTTTTTGCCACCACCAGCATTAGGGGCAGTTGTTATGTCTTTGAGCACCATCATTGTAGCCATTAACGCGCAACTGTTACGTCGGTCAGCGTTTGGGTAGATGTTATTTATGACATTTATCATCAGTTTATGTGATAGGCTATTTGGTGCATGTAGGCTATCCGAGTAGCCGGTATACATAGAAAATATCTTTGACGAAGAGTTTGCTTATAGCTATTGTTAATCTATAGGCAAACTCTTTTTCATATGCTAACCCTCTTTTTGCTTATTTCGTCAGGATACGCCAAATGGCTTATACGATATGTGATAAATTGCTCTGTTCGAGCTATGAATAATATAGGATATTAGAGGAAAAGGGAATTTACCCAAAACTTAAGAAGGATAAACAACATACAATGGAAGAAAATCAAGAAAGAGAATCAAATAATACACAGCCCAATTCATCAAATGCCTCTAATCCAATATGGCTTGCACTCATTTTCCTTGTGTTATTTTCAGGTGGTATTGGCTGGCTAATCGGTAAATCTTCATCTACCGGTAGCGAACCACAAGCTGTTGCGGGGATTAACACACCTGTAGCTACGGCAGAAACTGAACCAACTATTACCCAATCAAGCCCTAAGCCGACAACCGTTCCTGCCGAGCCGGTGGCTGTCGCCCCAGCTATGGGGCCAACACCTGTTACCTTACAAGGAGAAACGATAACGGCTATGGGTGACCCTAATGCCCCTGTAACCATTGTTGAATTCTCTGATTATCAATGCCCATTTTGTTTACGTCATTTTCAACAAACAATGCCCGCTCTGAAACGAGATTATATTGACACAGGGCGTGTCTATTATGTATTTAAAGATTTCCCAATTCCGTCACTTCATCCCATTGCGCCACGTGTGCATGAAGCAGCCTTATGTGCGGGTGAGATAGGGGGGCAGGAAATTTATTGGCAAGTCCATGATAGGCTCTTTTTAACCCAACAAGAATGGGGTAGCAAATCAGGTGTAGGGTTAGATGATATATTGGTTTCATTAATTGCTGCTGAAGGTGTAGCCGAAGCTGACTTGCAAGAGTGTTTAGCAAGTGGTCATAATGCGGCGTTAGTACAGGCTGATATGGCTGAAGGGCGTGGCTTACGGGTCAGCGGCACGCCATCATTTTTTGTTAATGGCTATCCAGTAGTGGGTGCCCAACCTTATCAAGTTTTTCAACAGGTGATTGCTTTGGCCGAAGAAGGTCGATTAGCGGAAGCATTCACTCAACAAACTGGGCCAAATGATGGCAAAGCTCAGGCCACGGCCACCGCGATGGCGGCGCGACCGGCTGATGTCCCATTAGGTGATGCTCCGATTAAAGGCGATGTTGATGCCCCCATTACCATTGTTGAATATTCTGATTATCAATGTCCGTTTTGCCTGCGCCACTTCCAACAAACCTTGCCACTATTACAAGAGTATATTGACAATGGTCAAGTTCGTTATGTGTTCAAAGATTTCCCCATTCACAGTATTCATCCTGAAGCACAAAAAGCGCACGAATCAGCCCGTTGTGCGCGGGAAATAGGTGGCGAAGATGCGTATTGGGACATGCATGATTTAATCTTTGCCGGTCAAAATGTATGGGGTAAAAACCGTAATCATGTTACTATTTTCAAAAGCTATGCCACCCAAATGGCGTTAGATCAGAATGAGTTTGATAGTTGCTTAGACAGTGGGCGTTATGCACAGGCTGTCAATGCTGATTTGCGAGAAGGGCAACAGTTAGGTGTGACAGGCACCCCCGCCTTTTTTATTAATGGTCAACGTCTTGCTGGTGCCCAACCATTTGCTGTTTTCCAACAAATGATTGAAACATTGTTGAGCGCTTCAGAATAATATACTACTTTGTGGCAACAGTCAGAAATAGATTATAATTGGAACATGAGTCACAAAATTTTGCTGGTCGATGATGAATTAACGTTGTTGAATACGATTACGGCGTATTTAGAGAAGGAGGGTTTTACGGTCAAAACGGCCGTTGATGGGCTGGCCGCTCTATCTGTGGCCCAATCATTCCAGCCCCACCTGATCATTTTAGATATTATGTTGCCAGGCTTGGATGGCTTAGCCGTTTTGCAACAGTTACGGCAACTGGGTATGGATAGTTACGTGCTCATGCTAACGGCCAAGGCAGATGAGATGGATAAAGTGATTGGGTTGACTGTGGGGGCGGATGATTATATGACGAAGCCATTTAGCCCTCGAGAATTAATGGCAAGGGTTAAAGCGATTTTACGCCGTGGCCGTGGTCAGGTGCTTGTCAATCCGCAACTCTCGTTTAGACAGTTGCAAATCAAACCAGAAGCAAGACAAGTTTATAAAAATGAGCAAGAGATTGAGTTGACGACGATAGAATTTGACTTGCTTCATGCTCTAGCCCGCCATCAGGGGCGGGTTTTGAGCCGTGAACAGTTGATAGAACAGGTATGGGGATATGATTATTATGGGGATGACCGTGTGGTTGATGTTCATATGGGGCGTTTGCGCAAGAAGATTGAAGATGACCCAGCGGAACCAACATTAGTGGTGACGGTGCGTGGGGCTGGTTATCGTTTTGAGGATGCCCCTCTATGAATCGTATCGGCCAAAGTTTAGGGGTCAAGATTTTTATCTCCTATTTGGTGGTCATTGTTGTGGGGGGGGTATCATTGATGATAACGGCCGAGTTTGTCGCCCCGACGGCTTTGGCACGTCATATGGCTGGTATGGAGATGATGATGGGGGCAAATATGGGGATGGTGACCGATTTGACAGAAAGTTTTAGAACGGCTGTCAATGAAGTGTTGTTGATAGCTACTGTTATTGCTTTGATAGCGGCCGTGGTGGTTAGCCTATTTGTCACGCGCCGCATTATCACCCCTATTCAATCGATGCAAAAAGCGAGCAAAAATATTGCCGCTGGCAACTATGAAGAGCGGGTATTAATCAGTAGCCAAGATGAATTAGGTGCCTTTGCCCATTCCTTTAACCAAATGGCGGAAGCTTTAGAACAAACGGAAAAACGACGAAGGCATCTTATAGGTGATGTGGCGCATGAATTACGCACCCCTTTAAGTAATATCAGAACGGTTATGGAAGGGTTAATCGATGACGTTTTAACCCCAGATATGGCTACATTTTTAAATGTACAACGAGAGGTTAGTCGTTTACAGAAGTTAGTTTATCATTTAGAAGAGCTTTCCCGTGCTGAAGCTGGTCAAATCATCCTTGAACGCCGTCTATTGCCACCAACAGCCTTAATCCATGCTGTTGTCCAACGACTACAACCCCAGTTTGATGACAAAGAGATAACAGTTCATATAGATTTGCCGCCTAATTTACCGCAAGTTTATATTGACCCCGAACGGATTACCCAGGTTTTGCTTAATTTACTGGGCAATGCGTTGCAGTATACACGGCCAGGCGGCCGTGTAACGATTCGGGCTAAGTTTCAGTCAAACGAAATTGCCATTGCTGTTCAAGATAATGGTATAGGGATTGCGCCTGAACATGTACCTCATATTTTTGAACGGTTCTACCGTGTTGATAAGTCGCGCTCGCGTGTTGGTGGGGGTAGTGGTATTGGCCTAACTATAAGTAAGCATCTCGTTGAAGCGCATGGTGGCCGTATTTGGGTTGAATCTTCTCAGCTTGGTGAAGGGAGCATCTTTGTTTTTACTTTACCCACCCAAAATTAATTCATTTTTGTTACACAATTGTCATATTCCCGTTAAAGTCCCGTCATAGTCAAGGTGTATTCTATTCATATAAATGAAAGTTAACTGATATGGACATTCTAACCATATTAACATGATTTGATGAATGAGGTGCAACGATGATGGGATTTGGCTTTTTATGGATGGGAATTTTCTGGCTATTTATCATTGGTTTAGGCATTTGGCTGTTATCAGCCCTATTTCCTAAAACAGCTTTTTTCGCCAATGATGCCGGAGAATCGGCCTTAGCTATTTTAAATAAACGGTACGCGCGTGGGGAATTATCTAAAGAAGAGTATGAAACCATGCGGCATGAGTTGGAATCTTAAAAGAGGTAACAAAATGAACAAGACGATAGTAACAATAATTGGTGTAATTGTATTAGGGGGAACGCTCTTTATCAGTGGAACATCATTTGGTCAATCGGAATGGCCACCAGTGAATGATGATTACAGTTATGGGTATATGATGGATGGCAGTCGTATGCCTAATATGATGAACTATGAAAATATGCCTAATAATATGATGACTGGTCAAATGGGCAGTATGATGGACAGTATGCTGAATGGCCAAATGGGTGACATGATGAATGGTCAGATGGGTGGTCAGATGGATAGCATGATGAATGGTCAGATGGGCGGTATGATGGGTATGATGTCTGGTCAGATGGATAGCATGATGAATGGTCAGATGGGTGACCTGATGAATGGTCAGATGGGCAGTATGATGGACAGTATGCTGAATGGCCAAATGGGTGACATGACGAATTGTGAATTGAATGAATGACGACCATCATGATTAAGTGTATTAAACTAAATAGTCTTGACAGTTGATCATGAAAATAGGCCGTTTAATACGTTGAAGTTGTTAAGGCAGAAGTGTAAAAGCTTTAGGTTAAACAACGTAAAAGAAAATTTGTATAGCGGGTAATCTACGAAAATGCACTTTGTTGTACTCTATAGTTCAATCAAAGTGCATTTTTTATATTAAGGGATGGTGGGGGTGGGGTGTTAGGTGGGCCCCTGTGGGTTAATCATCTTTCTTTTTTCGTTCAATTTTATTTTTGCGCTCATGCGTATCTTGGACAAACGTATTTAAGAGACTACTGACAATGCTGACGACCAGCGCGCCTAAAAAGGTTGTCCCAAAGCCATCTGAGTAAAGGCCTAAGTTAAATACGTTTGGCCCGGCTAGCCAGACTGTAAGCGACATTAAAATTGTGTTGATGACCAAGATGAAGAGGCCGAGGGTTAAAATAATCAGGGGGCAGGTCATGAGGAGCAACAACGGCCGTACAATAGCGTTGACGACACCAAAAATAAGCGCAATGAGAAACAATGTACCGACACTGCCTTCATAATTGAAGCCAGGAATTAATTGGATGGCGGCCCATAAGGCGGCGGCATTGATAGCTAAACGAATAAACAAATTCATATTTTTTATCTCCTTCTATAAAGTTTGCTGATAGTTATTATAGCTTGTCTGATAGCGGTTGACATATTCCGTCTACTCACTCGGCCATTACCCGTCTCAAAATGAGCATATAAAATTGGAACGCAGATTGAAACCCAGTCACTTTTTCATGATAGACATAATCGATATAACCATCTTGGACCAATTCAAAGTATGACTTCTGGCTATTAAACCAATTTTTTAACACCCGCTCCTTTGTCCTTGATTGGTGAACAAATAGGAACAAATAGCCATTCTCTCGTACATGCATGGCAACTCTATCTAATAAGGCGAGCTCTTTCGCTTTATCCGCCTTGCCAAAATGCAAAATCGAATCCAAGACAATTGCGTCAAAGGTTTGGGTAAGTTCATATTCATAAAAATCGGCGACGATCCCGTTGACAGCTAGCCCCTTCGCCTTGGCGCGCTCAAGCATTTGGTCAATCCCGACAGATGAACTATCGACCCCCGTAACTGTGTACCCATATTGGGCTAACATCAAGGCGTCGCGGCCTTGCCCACAACCTAAATCGAGGGCGGTTCCGCTTGGTTTGGCGTGTTGGCTTACAAATGTTTCAAATTCAGGGTAAGGTGTACCGAAGAGATTTTGCTCGATTTGATATTGTTTGTCGTATGAGGTCATTATCACTATCTCCCATCATCCATATTTAATCTCAAAATGTATAATGATAGCAGAGAAACGGCCGTTTTGGGAACATTTGCTGATACTATGCTTAAAAGTTGAAATCGAAGTTTATTATCCCATTTATTCATCATTCCCGAGTACAGTTCGCAGTGAGATGGTGTGGGATTTGGTGGGATTGGGGTGTGTAGGTTTAGGGTTGAGTTTAGGGGGAATATGTGAAACGTGGTGGAGGAGTAGGGTGTGCGTCAAGTTGTGGGAGGGGATGTTGGGGAGAATATGGAGGGAATCGGTTAGGATTAATACTTTGTTTACATAGGAGCATCAAGAATGAAACAAGTGAATTTGAAATTGTTGGGGGGATTATTATTGGTGGTGGGGTTGTGTTTGCTACTGGCGTTGGGGGGCATGTGGGTCAAGAAGATAGCGGAACCGGATGTGACGGAGATGGCCTGGGTCGAGAAGGAGATTCCGATGGCGGAGCTAAGTGAGGTGACGATATCGGGAATGGATGTGACGGCGGATGGGGATATTTATGTGAGTGTGCAGGAAGATACGGGGACGCAATTGGCTTATAAAGCGGTGATTATCGGTGAGGTGTATCGGGTACATGATGGGAAGTGGGAAAGTACGGGGGTGATTCGTTCGTTTCACAGCCCGTTGATTGGGAATGTGGGGGGTGGGGATATGATTGTCGCTTATCGGGGGCCGTGGCAGATTGAGGGGTGGCGAGATGGGGCGACTGTGTGGGAACGGAGATGGGAGCGGGGTGGGTATAGTAACATTCTCGTTGATGCGGTGGCAGAAGATTGGGAGCATTTGTTTGTGTTGGAAGCAGTGGGGGTCGAGAATGAGACAAGTTGGGAGATGCGGGTATGGCGGGCGCAAGGGGAGGATTGGGAAGTGGTGCTAGGAGCGGATGGGGAGGAACTGGTTGTGGACGGGGTGATGCGTGGGGAGTGGCCGATGTTGGTGGCGGGGCCGACGGCCGAGTCGTTTTATTTGGTATGGTTGGCCGCCGGAGAGGGGGGGAAAACGTTAGAGATTGCTTATTGGGAAGATGGTGTGTGGCAGGATGCAGGTATTCCACAAGCATTGATGGCGGCAAGGGGGAGAAATGAGAAGTCGGAATTATTGGTGCAAGGGGTGGGGGATAGTTTGTATGTGGGGTGGGTGGAGAAAAGTAGAGGGGATATGTTGGTGTCGATGTATGTGCGGCAGGAAGGGGTATGGGAGCTGTTGGGGGAAGAGCCGTTTGTGTCTGTCGATAGAGGGGAGGGATGGCTGCATGATGATGTGGGGATGAATGTCGATGAAGCCGGGAATGTGTATGTGGCGTGGAGTTTTGCGCAGGATCATGTTGAGGTTGTGCAGTGGGATGGGGAATATTGGCAGAGTTTGGTGACCTTGCCACAGGAGCAATTTCAAAGCAAGCGCAATTATCGGATTGAAGATATTGGGGTGACGACGGTAGGGGAAAGTGTGTGTGTGATTATGGGGGGGGTACGGGAGACGACGGCCGAGGATGTGGCGGTGGGGGCCGAGGTGCAAGCGGAGTTGGCCGAGCGTTT
>DATHYN010000280.1:0-4103 GCA_035459145.1 Anaerolineae bacterium
GGGGAGTTAGGGGCGGGCTGTTTGTTGTATTTTCATGGGGGCGGGTATGCGACGGGGTCGACGGCGAGTCATCGGGCGGTGGCGGGGCATGTGGCGGCCGCGGCGGGGCGGCGGGCGTTGTCGGTGGGGTATCGGTTGGCGCCGGAGTGGCCGTTTCCGGCGGCGGTGGATGATGGGGTGGCGGCGTATGAGTGGTTGTTGGCCGAGGGGTATGAGCCGGCGCAGATCGTTTTTGTGGGGGACTCGGCCGGCGCCGGCCTCCTCCTATCCATCCTGCTCGCTTTGCGGGAGCAGGGACGGCCGATGCCCGCGGGCGCGGTCTGCCTATCACCAATGGCGGATATGACGGGGAGTGGGGAGTCGTTGGTGACGCGGGCGGAGGCGGACCCGTGGTTTGTGCCGGAGATGTTGACGATGTTAGCCCATTATGTGGGGGATCATGAACCATCGGATCCGATGTTATCGCCGGTGTTTGCTGATTTGACCGGTTTGCCACCGTTGTTGTTTCATGTGGGGTCGGATGAGATTTTGCATAGTGACACGATGCGGTTGGTGGCGGCGGCCGAGTGGGCGGGGGTTGAGGTGACGGTGAAGGAGTGGGCGGGGATGTGGCATGGGTTTCATTATTTTGTGCCATTGGTGCCGGAGTCGCGGGCGGCGGTAGCGGCCGTGGGGGAGTGGATTAGGGGAAAATTATAGCAAAAACGGCTTGATGCTGGTGACATCAAGCCGTTTTGGTTATTGGAACTGGTATATTAGGTTGTAAGGGTCATGGTGCTGGTAGGCTAGACCTGACCTAATTGCCAGGGGTTAAACGATAAGTAAAGATACCAACGGTGTTACTTGTTTGGCTTAGCGTTTCATCGTAGATGGCATAGAAGTAATTGGTGTTGGCATCAGCAACAGCATCTGTTTCGGTGTAAGTTGTCATTGTTTGATTAGTGATAAAGGGTGTGTTGTTATCATATGGTGTTGTTGCACGATAGAGAGTATATGGGCCGAAGCCTGTATCTGTCCAACTCAACTCTACAGTTGTTGTAGAGGTAATGGTTGGTGTAAGAATAAGTGTAACACCAATTAGCTTTTCGTGCGAACCGATATCACAATTTAGTATACGTGATGATACTGTTATTGTCTGTCGTCCAGAAGGGGCAATTTTGTCGTCCGGTTTTTGTTAGGGAGACACAGGCAGGCGGTAGAATTTTCCGCTATGTTGTGGTTTATGAAGGGTGATGTGAAATTTAGATGAGGTCAGAAGCAAACTGCTCTGCAAGGGGTTCGCTTCATCAGTACCATGATTCGCTGAGTTGGGGGACGGGGGTGACGGTGTGGTTTTGTGTGTCGTGGCCGAGGTGTTGGTGGTAATGGGCTGTTTGGTGGTCGAGGATTTTTTGGGTGGCTGTCCATACCGATTGGAAAAATTGGGAGCGGGTGGTGGGCTCTTTTTCGGCGCGTTTGACGAGGTGGAAGATATGTTCGTAGAGGGTGTCCATGGCGGGGTTGGGGTGAGCCCAAGGGTAAACGAGGGCTTGGGGGTCGAAGGGGTCGACGAGGTCTTGGATATCTTGTCGTTCGAGGAGTTTGGAACCGGCGGGGATGAGGAGGCGGATGGCGTATTGGATGGGGGTGACGTGGGGGATGAGGTCGAGGTCGGCGATGGTGGTGAGGAAGTTGTGGTAATGTTGGGGAGTGGTCCAAGGGGTGAAGGTGACGAAGGTGGGATTGAGGTGGAGGCCGAGTTGGCGGAGGTGGGTGGCGGCGGCGATGAATTCGTCGCGGGTGTGGCCTTTGTCGAGAATGGTGAGAATATCGTTGTCCATCGCTTCGACGGCACTGGTGATAAAGAGACAACCGGTGTCGCGGAGGGTGGCGAGACTAGCGGCATGTTGGCGGAGGTGTTCGACTTTGATGGTGACGTCGTAGGTGAGGTTGGGGAATTGCTGATGGATTTCGTGGACGAGGGGGAGGGCGTGGCCGGGGCCGTTGAGGAAGTCTGGGTCGCCAAAGGTGATGTGTTGGGCACCGGCGGCGACTTGTTGGGCGATATCGGCGAGGACGATGGGGCGGGGGATGATGCGAAAACGGCCGTTATAAACCGGCACTATCGGGCAATGGCCGCAAAGATGTTTACAGCCGCGGCTGGCTTGGGTGTAGCCGGTAATGCGGGTTTCGCCAGAGGGGAGGCTGAGAGTGGTATATTGGTCGAGGGTGGGGAGGGAGGTGCGGTCGGGGAGGATAAAGTTTTGGCGGCCGAGGGAGTGGGTGGCAGGCGGGGGGGTGGTAGTTGGGTCTTGGAGGTGGTGGTAGAGGTTGACGAGGCCGGTTTCGAATTCGCCGCTGATGAGGGTGGTGAGGCCGAGGGTGCGGAGGAGGTCGGCGTTGGGGAGGGCGTAGAGGCCGTAGGCGGCGAGGTGGGCGTTGGGGTTGAGACGGCGGAGGCGAGGGATGAGGTTGGTGGCGAGGCGGGTGGCGGTATGCATGGGAAGGTAGAGGGCGATGAGTTGGGCGGTGCGGACGGCGGCGGTGTCGAGTTTGGTGCGGGAGAGGTCGAGGGTGGTAACGGTGGCGCCGGCTTGGCGGAGCCAAGCGGCGGGGGAGGCGAGGCCGAAGGGTTGGTGGCCGAGGTCGTAGGTAGCGATAAGGAGGATATTCATAGGAGGAATGATAGTGGATTTTGGGGGATGGGGCAAGCATGGGGGGCTTTTCATGGGGATGGAAGCGTAGTCAACTTCTGATTAGCCGTCTAGAAAAATTGTACAGTTTTACTAATCTTGGTTAAAAAAGTTTGCACCAGAGAGAAAAAACGAAGATTTAAGGCAAATTTCAGACAAAAAAATGATGGTTTAGCACGGTTCCGATACGCTATAACGGCTTCTCCACCGCCTGCGGGAGTATGGGGGTGCTACGCACCCTATAATAATCCCCCCCCAAGAGGGTATCTTCAGCGTGGCTTTTTGCCCCCTCACTTAGCAGTTAATTATGTAAAGTGAAATGAGAATTTACATTTTATACAATACTAGTGTATATTAACATGTACAATAACTGGGATGGTTCATAATCGATAACTAATCCCTTTACAATTGTCATTCTGGCAAAAAAGCCGGAATCCAAAAAGAAATTACTGAACCATCCCCAATAACTTATCAATAAATAATGCCAGTATTAATGATAATGATCCTTATCTATTTTTTAATGAAAAACAAAGAAATTTTACAAAATACGTTATCAACTATTTCTCTCACAATAAAAAACAAGTTTTTTTTTCTCAAGGTTATAAGCCTAAGTACCATTATAACTTTTTTTGTTATTGTTCTTCCATTTATACCTTCAAACATATATTTTTTGTGCTTAGGTATGATTTACTTAGTAATTAATCTGACTGGGATTGTGTTTATCATACACTCCCAAGAGAAAGTAAGAGTTATATTTTATATATTTATAGCGTTTGCTATATTGATAAGTTTATATGCCTATACATTATTGCACTTTTGGGATACGAACCATTGGATAATTATAAATAATACTTTTGGTCAACTTCTTGCTTTACTCATTATATCACTATCACCAGAATTATTGGGTATATGTATAGGGCTTGTTTTTATTGATGAATTAAACAATATTAGGCAAGAAAAACAAATAAAAGATGAACTAATAAGACAGGCAAGAAGTAAGCATAATAGCATTGCAACAACAGCTATAACTGAATTAAAACAACGTAATTGGCTAAAAGGAATCGACCTTACTGAGGCTAATTTACAAGAATGTGACTTCAGCTTTACTAACTGTCAAAACACATGTTTTTTGTGGGCAAACTTGAAGAACACCAATTTTATCGGAGCCAATTTATCTAAAGTTAATTTATCTGCTACAATTTTAATTGGTGCAGATTTTAATGGTGCCAAATTACATGAAGCAGATTTTAATGGTGCCAAAATGGAAAAAGTGAATTTGAAGCACACAAAATTAACAAATGCAACATTTGAAAACGCTGTGTTAATAGGGGCAGATTTGTCACGAACAAATTTGACGGGTGTGAACTTGCAAAACACTAATTGTGAGGGAGCAAATTTTAGAAGAACCGATTTTCTCAATCCAACGGGAGA
>DATHYN010000281.1:0-22437 GCA_035459145.1 Anaerolineae bacterium
GGTGGCCGAGTTGCGGCATGGGGAGGTGGTGTGGTTGGTAGCGGCGGATGATGCGGTGGCGTTGCGGGAGGGGGTAGAGCAGGTGTTAGGGGATAGGGGGTTACAAGAGCGGTTGGGGGCTGGGGCGAAGGGGGTATCGGAGATGTTTACGTGGGATAAGATTGCGGCGGAGACGGTGCGGTTTTTTAAAGGGCTTGGGGAGTGATTTTTTCGATAAGAGGTTAGGGTGTTCGTCCGCGTCCCGCACGGGTGTGAACACACCGTGCTAGAATTGACGCCCGGTGAACCGGGCTGAGGTTGGTTGAGGGTGATGTTGAAGGCAAATAGAAGTTGACATAAATTTTGCACTCGTATCGTGAACGCATTGGACTAGTTGGTAGCCCCTTTGTGTTGTTAGTAGAGGGAGTAAATGTTTTTATTCTTTGATGATGACTTGGTTTGGTTTGTGGGTTTTGTAGCCGTTCATGCTGTGACTTAGTTTGATTTGTTGGTCTGGTGGGTGGGCGGCGATGAGGTGGGCGGTGAGGAGGACGAGGGATATCCAGATGGCGTTGGCGAGGAGGAGGTGGAGGAGTTGGAGCCAGACGGGGGCGCGGAGGACGATGTTGATGACGCCAGCGAGGAGTTGGATGATGAGGAGGGTGCTGGTGATGTAGATCAGTTTGGTTTGGTCGGGGGTGGCGGTGGGGAGGAGGATGGCGCGGCTGATACTGATGATGTAGACGGTGGTGGCGATGGCGATGAGGGGGTGCCAGATACGGAAGCGGACGGTGAAGTGTGAGGCGGGGTTGAAGTCATCGGCGATGGTGGCGTGGGGGAAGAGGGTATCGCCGAGGGCGGTGATGGCGCCGAAGGCGCTGAGGATGAGCATGGCGCCGAGGGCGATGCCCATGAGGTAGTGGGCGGGAGTTAAGGGACGCCAGCGAAGGGGTGGCTTGCCACTGAGCCACCAGCTAGTGATGGTGAGACAGGCGGTGAGGATGAGGGTGTTGATGAGATGGAGGCCCATGACGATAGCGCGGGCGGATGAGTCGTTATCGGCGACTAATTCGAGGCGGACGAGGGCAGCACCGATGAGGCCTTCGACGAGGATGAGGAAGAAGGAGAGGGCGGCGGCGCGGCGGGTGCGGTGTTGGGGTGGGTAGAGGCGCCAGACCCAGACGAGGAGGGCGATGGCGAGGAGGCCGAGGAAGCTACTGCTGAGACGATGGCTAAACTCGATTAAGGTTTCAATGCTTTCGGGGCGGGGGATGATGTCACCGTTGCAGGTGGGCCAGTGGCGACCACAGCCAGCGCCGGAGCCGGTGGCGCGCACGAACGCTCCCCAGAGGATGACGATGATGGTGTAGGCAAGAATTGCCCAGCTGTAGCGGGCGAGGTTTTGTTTGTTATTCATGGTGGTATTTTAGCGAAAAAAAAAGGGGGGGGCTACTGTTTTACGAGAGTGTTAATGTTGGGGTGCGGGTTGGGGGATGAGGGGAATAGAGCCATCGGGTTCCATGACGAAGCCGGCAATGGGTTGGGGAAAAGCGGTGGTGGGGTTGAACGTGAGATGTTGGAGGATGGTGGGGACAACAAGTTGCATTTCCATGAGGGCGAAGCTGTCGCCGATGCATTTGCGGGGGCCGGTGATGAAGGGGAGGTAGCTATTTTTGGGGCGGCTGGCGATTTGGTCAGGGGTGAAGCGGTCGGGGTTGAATTGGTGGGGTTGGGGCCAGTAGGTGGGATGGTGGTGGAGGCCACGGATATTAATGATGAGTTCGGTACCGGCGGGGACGTGGTAGGGGCCGAGTTGGTCATCTTCGAGGGCTTGGCGGAGGGTGAGATAAGCGGCGGGATAGTAGCGGAGGGTTTCATTAATAAGTTGGGTGAGGTAGGGTAAGTTGGGGAGGTCGTCGAGGGTGACGGGGCGTTGGCCGAGGGTGGTCCTGATTTCTTGGCGGAGTTTTTGTTCGATATCGGGGTTGTGGGCAAGGATGGCGAAGAGCCAGGTGAGGGTCATGGCGGTGGTTTCATGGCCAGCGAAGATGATGCTGATCATTTCATCGATGATGTGTTGGCTTTCGAAGTGGGTACCGTCATCGAGGTTGGCGGCGATGAGCATGTCGAGAAGGTCATCTTGGGGTTGGCCGGAGGCGAGGCGGTCGTGGACGATTTGGCTGATGATTTGGGTGCGTTGGTTGACGGCGTGGCGGGTGCGTTGGTAAAGGGGGATGGGGAGCCAGGTAGGAAGGGGGAGAATGGAGGAGGCGACATAAAAGCTGTACTGGCTAATTTGTTCAAAGTTTTGCTGGAGGGTATTGGTTTGGGGGAGGGGGGCGCTGAACATGGTGCGGCCGATGATGCGCATGGTGAGGGTTTTCATGGCGTTTTTGAGGGAGAGGGGTTGGCCGAGGGGCCAGCTGTTGAGGAGTTGTTTGGTTTCAGCGACGATGGTAGAGGCGAAGGAGGTGAGTTGTTGGCGATGGAAGGCGGGTTGGAGGAGGCGGCGGCGCCAGAGCCAGTCGTCCCAGGTAGGGGCGGTGAAGACGGTTTCGAGTTGGAGGAGGCCGCGGTCGCCGGTGATGGTGGTGGAACGGTGGTAATTGCGGGCTTTGGTTTGGAGGATGTGGCCGCAGTAATCGGGGTGGGTGACGAGCCAGAGTTGGCGGGGGCCGAGGCGAATGTGGACGATAGGGGCTTGTAGGCCGGCCTCGCGCCAGAAGTCGAGGGGGGCACGCTTATATTGTAGGAGGTTGTGAATGATTGGCAGGCCAGCTTTGGTGGGTGGTTGTTGATTTGTCATGGGGGGATTATGGAGGAAAGTGGGGGGATAGTCAAGGGGGATTAGCAGGTGGGGGTGAGGGTACAGGTTTGGCTGTTGGTGGGTTGGCAGTCGTAGTGGACGTTGAGGCCGAGGTAGGGAGAAGGGTCGATGCTGTTATTGAAGTCGAGTTCATTGGTGTAACTGCCATTGCCGGTGTCTTTGATGATGGAGAAATGGAGATGGGTGCCAACAGGATTGGGAGCGGAGCCATTGAAGTTACCGGTGTAGCCGAGGAGGGTGCCACGTTCGACGAAGAAGTCACGGGTGCCAGGGGGGAAGGCTGGCTCGATGAAGTCGGAGTCGGTGGTGCCGTGGCGGGCCATGTGGGTGTAGTAGAGCCATATTTGTCGGTCTGGTTGGAGGGGGTCGTGGGGGATACGTTGGATGAGGGAGCTACGCCAATTGGATTCGCGAGTGATGTAGCCATCGGCGGCGGCGTAGACAGGGGTGAGGCCAGGGTCGGCGTTACTGAAGATGTCGATGCCTTGATGGGGGCGACGGGCGGAGTATGGGCCGCGGGGGTCGGCGTAGAGGAGACCGATGAAGCCTTCGCTGGGGAGGAGGAAGGGGGCTTGGGGGCAGGTGTCTTGGGTGGTGGTGATGAGTTGGGCGCGGGTGGCGTCGTCGCCGCGCCACCAGCTGTAGAATTGTTGGTTGCGGGGGTCGGTGGCGGCTCGGTAGAGGTTGATGAGTTGCCATAGGATGAAGAGGCCGAGGGTGAGGAGGAAGATGTTGCGGATGGGTGGATAGTAGGGATGTTGGCGAATGGTCGTGATTAATTGTTTAAGTTTGCTCATTTTGGATGCTATCGTTGTTTATTATAAGCCCGACAACCATTATCGGAAAGGAGTTGATAACAATTTGTACGGCGCTAAAAAAGAGGCCTAAACTGATGAGGATGGCGATGATAATAATGATATTACGGATCAGACGACTAAGGGGTTGATGATTGTTGTTTGACATGATATCTGTTTCCTTGGAACATGGCTGAGGCAAATGGGGAACAAAAAAGATTCGGTAGTATACTATACTATACGTTGAATTGGTCAAAAAGTTGTGACAATGAACTGAATTTAGGGAGGGATGGGGAGGTTTGTGGGGGATATCAGCAAAAAATCAGGTAAAACTCCGGAAATAATCAGATAATCAGGAGGTTTTTGTCCTGTATTTTTGTTTGGCGGTGTTATATATTATAGATACGTTAATCATTTACTTAGTTCTTTGTTGATTTAAAGACAGCAAATTGCAAGTAGCAAGTGACGTACTTATTGTATAGATTAAATGATTATCTGGAGGTGTGACATGTTGGTTTCGATGAGTGTACCTATGTTGGCAGTGGTTGTTTTATTAGCGATGATGTTTGGGTTGGTGTTGGGGATTACGTTGGTTGATTAGGTGGTTGTGAGGGGGGGAGATATTGAGTGTGGTCGTATAGTTTCATGGAGGATGTGAACGATGTTAGTTGTAGTTAGTTTGCCTATGTTAGCGGTAGCGATTTTATTAGCGATGATGGTGGGTTTGGTATTAGGCGTGGTATTGATTAATTAGGGAATGAAAGTAGAAGATTTTAGCGGATTGGAAGGTGATTTGATACCATTCTAAGGTGGGATGTGCTAAAATGGGAGAATGAATAATCCAGTAATTGTAATCGGTGGTGGGTTGGCTGGTTGTGAAGCGGCATGGCAGTTGGCGGAAGCGGGCGTGATGGTGCATTTGTATGAGATGCGGCCACAGAAGCAGACGCCGGCACATGCGACGGATCGGTTAGCTGAACTTGTTTGTAGTAATTCCCTAGGGTCGGTGATTCCGCATAAAGCGCCGGGTTTGTTGAAGGCTGAGTTGCGTGGTTTAGGGTCGATGATATTAGAATCGGCGTTGGCGGCGTCAGTGCCGGCGGGATCATCATTGGCTGTGGATCGGGATATTTTTGCGGAGCAGGTTACGGGGCGGATTGAGAATCATCCACAGATTAAGTTGATTCGAGAAGAGATGCCGACGATACCGGATGGGCCGACGATTATTGCGTCGGGGCCATTGACATCGGAAGCATTAGCGAAGGAGATAGCGGGGTTAACGGGGCAAGAGTATTTGTATTTTTATGATGCGTTGTCACCGATTGTTAGTTATGAGAGCGTCAATATGGAGGTGGCTTTTCGGGAGTCACGGTATGCGGAGGGTGAGCAGGAGGAGGGGGATTATATTAACTGTCCGATGACGCGTGAAGAGTACGGGGCGTTTATGGAGGCGTTGGTGGGAGCGGAGCAGATCACATTGAAAGAGTTTGAGCGTGAAGATGCCCATTTTTTTGAGGGGTGTTTGCCGGTAGAGGTGATGGCGCGGCGGAGTGAAGATGCGTTGCGTTTTGGGCCGATGAGGCCGGTGGGGTTGACGGATCCGCGGACGGGCAAACGGCCGTTTGCCGTTGTCCAACTGCGCCAAGATAATATCAGTGGCAGTTTATTCAATTTAGTTGGATTTCAAACGAATTTGCGCTGGGGGGAACAAAAACGGGTATTACGCATGATTCCGGGGTTGGAGCAGGCAGAAATTTTACGTTATGGGATGATGCATCGAAATACTTATATCAATGCACCAGAGTTACTTCAGCCGACCTTGCAGTATCGGGGGCGAAGTGATCTCTTTTTTGCGGGACAGATTACAGGGGTTGAGGGGTATATGGGCAATGCGGCAACAGGCTTATTGGCAGGCATCAATATGGCGCGTTTGATTAAGGGAGAGTTGCCTTTAATATTGCCAACAAAAACGATGCTAGGGGCCTTGTGTCATTACGTGACCCATGCGGCGGCCAAGAATTTTCAGCCGATGAAGGCTAATTTTGGATTGTTGCCCCCTCCCGATCATCAGTTACCGAAAAAAGAGCGTTATCATTATTATAGTGAGCGATCGTTGACTGCGTTACGTCGTTTTGCACGTGAGCGTCGTTTAGCTTATGATCGCAGTGTGGCTGAAACGTCATTGGCTGGTGAATCGGCCGTGGCTTCATAAAGAACTAAGAAGATAGGAGAGCAAGATGGCAGAAGTCGCTTTAGAAAGTCAAATTGAAGAAGTAACTGTTTATCCAGATCGAGCGCGGGTGACACGGCGCAGTAGCAGTAACTTGGAGGCTGGTTTGCGCCATTTGGTGTTTGACCGGTTGCCGTTGACGATGCAGAAAGAGTCGTTGCGGGTGACGGGGAAAGGGACGGCAAAAGTGCGGGTGTTAGGGGTGACTATTAATGAAAAGCATTATGAAGTGACACCAGCTGATGCGGTTAAGGAGGTAGAGGCAGAAATTGAAGAAGCGACGGAAGCGTTGCGGGCGATTCAAGATCAGCAAGCGAGTTTGAATGCGCATACACAATATTTGAATGGGATGCGGGATGCGACGGCGTCATATGCGGAAGGTTTGGCGCAAGGGAAGACGACAGTAGCGGATCAGGCGGAGTTGATTGAGTTTTTGCAAAAGCAAGATTTAGATGGGCGGGCGAAAGCGCGTCGTTTAGAGCGGGAGAGTCGCGAATTGCAGATGAAGCAGGATCAGTTGAAGCGGAAGATGCGGACATTGCGGTCACAGCGGCCGAGGCAACGGTATCAGGTTGTTTTAGAGTTGGATGTGTTAGAAGGGGGAACGTTTAATCCGCAATTGACGTATGTGGTCAAAGGGGCGAAATGGAAGCCATTGTATGATTTCCGTTTATTGCCAGCGAATGATACGTGGCAATTTGAGTTGACGACGTTGATTGAAGTGAGTCAAGAGACGGGGGAGGATTGGGGAGATATTGTGATGAGTTTGTCGACGGCTCAGCCGGCGATGAATCAACGGCTACCATCATTGCAGCCGTGGTATATTGATGCGGCGGACAATTTTGGGGCGCCAGCGGTAGCACGGGTTGGGGCGGAGATGGATGATGTGGATGATTTCTTAGATAGTTTAGAAGAGGAAGAGGCCGAAAAAGAGGCCGAGGCGGAAATGGCCGAGGCGACGGTGAATGATGAGTCGTTTGCGGTTAGTTTTACGGCGGAGGGGCGTTTTGATGTGCCGAGTGATGGGTCAACGGTTAAGACGACATTGCACCGCGTGCAGATTAAGCCTCGTTTAGATTATTTGGCGGTGCCAAAGCATACGGAGGCGGTTTATCGGCGGGTGACGGTGGCGAATGAGACGCCGAGCCCATTATTGCCGGGGGAAGTGACTTTGTTTGCGGGAGATGAGTATATTGGGCAAACAAAATTAGAGTATACGCCACGTGGGGGTGAGATGCAGTTATTATTGGGGATAGAAGATCGGTTAGTGGTGACCCGGGAGTTGACGCAGCGGGATGTTGACAAGAAGTTTTTACGTGATCGGCGTCAGTTGCGGTATGGGTACGAGATTGTATTGAAGAATATGATGGGGGAAGCGGCTCAAGTGACGGTGCAAGATCATATGCCGGTGTCACGTGATGAGCGGATTAAAGTAGAGATGGGGAAAGCGAAACCAGCAGTTAGTGAGCAGTCTCAATTGAATATGATTAATTGGGTCGTGCAATTAGATGCGGGTGGGGAGACAACGTTAGTATATGATTATTTGATTGAACACCCCCGAGCGGTGGCAGTCAATGGTTTAGTGGATTAATAGCAGTTATAGTTTAGGAGGTGTTGCAATAGCCAACGATACATATCCCACGACGAAGCCCCAAGAGAAAGCGTTCTTGGTTGGTGTTGAATTGAAGGGTGGGGATCCTTTATTTACGGTTGATGATAGTTTGGCCGAGTTAGAGCGGCTGGCGGATACGGCTGGTTTGGTGGTGGTAGGAGAAGCGGTGCAGAGGTTAGATAAGCCGCATATGGCCACTTATATTGGACCAGGCAAAGTGCAAGAAGTTAAAGCTTTGGTTGAGGATATGTTAGCGGATGTGGTGATTTTTGATGATGAGTTGGAACCACGACATCAGCGCGAGTTGGAGCGTATTTTTGGGGAGAAAGTTAAGATTATTGATCGGACGGCGCTCATTTTGGATATATTTGCGCAACATGCGGCGACGCGTGAGGGCAAGTTGCAGGTTGAGTTGGCGCAGTTAGAGTATCGGGTGCCACGGTTGACGCGTATGTGGACACATTTAGCGCGGCAGGCGGGTGGCCGAGCGGGTGGGGCGGGGGGTGGCGTTGGTTTGCGGGGGCCTGGTGAGACGCAGTTAGAGGCGGATCGGCGGGAGATTGGGCGCCGGATTAATTTTATTAAGAAAGAGCTTGATCGGGTGCGGGCTCATCGGGAACGACATCGGTCGAAGCGGCAGCAGACGGCGTTGCGGGTGGTAGCGATTGTGGGGTATACGAACGCGGGTAAGTCGACCTTATTGAATCAGTTGAGTGGGTCGACAGTTTTGTCTGCGGATATGTTGTTTGCGACGTTGGATCCGACGACACGGGTCGTGAATTTGCCAGGTGGTCGAGAAGTACTGTTTACGGACACAGTTGGTTTTATTCAAAAGTTACCGACGCATATTGTGGCGGCGTTTCGAGCGACATTGGAAGAGATTATTGATGCTGATATTTTGTTGCATGTGGTTGATATGACACATCCACAGGTGGAAGCGCAGATGGATGCGGTGAATGATACGTTGGCTGAGTTAGAAGTAGAGCATTTGCCAATGGTTATTGCTTTGAATAAGGGGGATTTATTGAGTGATGGGGAGGTACCGATGTTGAATTTGCCGGCGCATGTGCCGGCCGTGGTGACATCGGCGGCGACGGGCGCGGGTTTGGATGCGTTGTTGGTAGCGATTGAAGCGGCTTTGGAGCAGTTTTTA
This sequence comes from Anaerolineae bacterium, assembly GCA_035459145.1. Lineage (GTDB taxonomy): Bacteria > Chloroflexota > Anaerolineae > Promineifilales > Promineifilaceae > DATHYN01. Next base: position 8,596 of record DATHYN010000281.1, read on the forward strand.
ACACCGGTTTGGGTACAGTTGCCGTATGATCGTGGTGATTTGCGGTCATTGTTTCACGAACGTGGACAGGTTGAGACGGAGACCCATGATGAGAATGGGACGGAGATTTATGGGCGGATAGCGCCACGGTTAATACCGTATTTTGCTGAATATTTACATAATTTAGATGAAGAAGAGTGATGATAGGGAATAGTCGCGGGTTGTGAGAAGGCGGATTGTTATCACGGCAGCTAAATAAGACGAGTCGAATATGGTGGAGGATACCTAATGGACGATTTTATTAATGAGTTTTTAGATAAAGCGAGTGAATTTATTGCTCACAAGCCTGGTGTTTTGCCAATGGTTGGGGTGATATTGATCTTAGTTAATTTGATTATCCAAATGATTTTGCCAGCGACTTGGTGGATTGTGCGATCTCATGTGGTATTACATATTGGTTTGTTGTTTACTTTGATTGGTTTGTTATTGATTAATCCATTGAAATAGCTGTTTATATGTATATTAATAAGATTAAGCGGAAAAAAGAGGTGGTGGCGTTGTTGGCCGAGTTAAAAACGGCTGTAGCGGAGACGGTGGAGCAGGCGGTGGCGATTCAACAGATTCCGGCACCGACGTTTGATGAAGGGGAGCGAGGGATGTGGGTAGCCGATAGATGGCGTGAGCTAGGATTATTGGATATAGATATTGATGCGTTGGGGAATGTTTATGGGCGCTTAGGTGGTGGTGGTGGTGAAGGTGTTTTGGTGGTATCGGCGCATTTGGACACCGTTTTTCCGGCGGGGACGGATTTGACGGTGGTACGTGAAGAGGGGAAGGTACGGGGGCCGGGGATTGGGGATAATTCGTTAGGGGTGGCGGGGTTGATGTATTTGGCGGGGGTGTGGGGTGAACGGCCGTTATCAACAGCAGCTGATATTTGGTTGGTAGCGAATATTGGGGAAGAGGGATTAGGGGATTTGAAAGGGATGCGGGCGGTGGTGGATCATTTTGGTGATGAAGCCAAATATATTGTGGTTGAAGGGGGGACCTTAGGCCATATTTTTCATGGAGGTATTGGTGTCAAGCGCTTTGCGATTGAAGTGACGGCCCCTGGGGGGCATTCGTGGGGGAATTTTGGCTCGGCTAGTGCCGTGCATGTTTTGGGGAAGTTGATTGCGGCGATTTGTGATTTAGAAGTGCCGAGTACGCCACGAACTACATTTAATGTGGGCGTGATTGAAGGGGGGACAACGATTAATACGATTGCGCAAAAGGCGAAAATGCAATTAGATTTGCGTTCGGAGTCACCTGAGGCGTTGTTGAGTTTGGTGGAGCGTGTTGAAGCGTTGGTGACGAGGTTTCGACAGCCTGGGGTAACGATTGAGATGGAAGTGATTGGTGATCGGCCGGCGGGGCAAGTGCCGGCCGAGACGCCATTGGTGGTGTGGGCGGAGGAGGCGTTGCTAGCTATGGGGTATGATTTTGTGACGTATGCGCAAGGGAGTACGGATGCTAATATTCCATTGAGCCGTGGGTGCACGGCTGTTTGCATCGGTTTGACGAAAGCGCATCATACGCATCGGTTGGAAGAGTATATTGATATTGAGCCGTTGTCGGTGGGATTGGGGCAGTTGTTGCTGTTAACGTTGGCTGGGGCAGGGTATGGGTCGGTAGGCGATGCGTGATGAGCGGAAAAAGTGGGCAGGGGTATTTGAAAGTTTAGGGGCAGAGATGAAGAGCTGAGAATTGGTGGGGGTGGGCAGATGGTAATGATTTTAGCGGGGGCGTATGAATGTGATTTAGGCGCAGGCGGAAAAGTTACCGGATCGAGAAAGAGAAATGTATTTAGAAAGGTGCCGTCATATAAGCATATAGTGGCTTTATGGCGCACATTGGAGTAATGATAAGATGGTTCAGGTAACAGATAGTTTAGAGATTCCAGATAATGAGATAGAGATTCAGTTTGTACGGTCGGGTGGGCCTGGGGGGCAGCATGTGAATAAGGTGGCAACGGCCGTTCAGTTGCGTTTTGATATTGAGAATGCGTCAACTTTGTCGAAGCGGGTGCGATGGCGGTTGAAAGAGTTGGGCGGGAATCGAGTGACGAAAGATGGGGTGTTGTTGTTGTCAGCGTCGCAGTATCGGACGCAAGAGCAGAATCGGAAGGATGCGGTGGAGCGGTTGGTGGCTTTGGTGAAGAAGGCACTGAAGAAAAAGAAAAAGCGGAAGAAGACACGGCCGTCACGGAGTGCACGAGAGCGGCGGTTGCAGGATAAGAAGCATCGGGCGAAAAAGAAGAAGGATAGGAAGTTTAGATGGTAATTGAGAAGGTACCGAAGGCGGAGTTACATTGTCATTTGGATGGGATTATCGGATTGGAGATGTTGGCGGATATTTGTCGGGAGGAACCGGAGTATCCGTTAACGCCTGATTTTTTTGCGGGGGCATATCCGGTGGATGATTTGGCGTCGTTTTTTCGATGGTGGCAGTTTATTGCGCCGATTGAGGGGGAATTGCGTTATTTTCAGCCTATTTTGGGGCGGTATATGGCGCAGTTAAAGAGGGATGGGGTGCGGTATGCGGAGGTGATGATTGCGGCGGGGGAGTTGCCGCGGGATGTGGGGCGGGTGGTGGCCGAGGTGGGGGCATTTCGGGAATGGGTGAATGAGCAAGAGGGGGGTGAGATTCAGGTCGAATTTTTGGTGGCGATTGGGCGGAGTAAGACGGTGGCGCAGGTAGAAAATATTGCGCGACGGGTTTTGATTTTGCATGAAGCGGGCTTGGTGCATGGAGTGGCGTTGGCGGGGCCGGAGAGGGGGTATCCGGTGAAGCCGTTTACACATATATTGGCTGAGTTGCATGAGGCGGGGGTGGGGATTGAGATTCATGCAGGAGAGTGGTGTGGGTCGGAATCGGTGTGGGATGCGTTGACGTATGGCTATCCAGATCGGATTGGGCATGGGGTGACGTTGTTTGAGGACCAGAAGTTGGTAGAGATTTTTCAGGAGCGGCAGATTCATATTGAGATGTGCCCAACGAGTAATTTGTTGACGGGGAGTGTGGCGCAGTTAGAGGCGCATCCGATTGGGTTGGCGCGGGAATTGGGATTGAATTTTAGTGTGAATACGGATGATCCGGGTCCATTTGGGTGCACGATGGGGAGTGAGTGTCAGTTGTTGGTGGATTTGTTTGGGTTTGATGAGGGGGATTTTAAGCAGATGTATCGGAATGCGTTGGGGGCACGGTTTGGGGGGGATTTACGGATTTAGGTAGTCCGATTTAACAAATCGGACTACCTGTGGGGGTTATTGGTAGATGATGAGGACGGGTTGGGGGTTGAGGGAGTTCATCACTTCGTAGGGGGTCATAACGGGGGCATCACCGTGATCGGGGAAGAGTTTGAAGCCACCATATTCAAAGCCAGGTTCGTTGGCGTATTGTTGATAGTTACGAATTTTAGGGCCGGGAGAGCCGTACCCGTCACCATCGATGACCAGTTCGACATGGGGATAGTTGATGATGTTTTGTTTATTGGTGATCATGCTGTCTTTAAATTGGTGGAGAATCAAGACGCGGTTGACGCCTAGTTCGAGGGCGATTTGATTGAGAACAGCTTGGACCTCATTGATTTGAGCGGCGTCAATTTGGCCGACTTGTATACCGGGAACTTGTTCATTGTTCATGGTAAATTCGGGGTCGATACCGAGATGCACGTGGGGATAGTAAAGGAGTTCGCGAATGCGATTGACTTCATCGATAACAGGGGCGCGGCCGGGCTGAATTTCGATGATAATGGCGGCATTGGCGCGGTTGGCGGTTACGAGCCAATCGTAGATAAAGTTGATATCGACATGGCTGATATAGTTGCCGGTGGGGCCGGGGGCGGGTTTGGCGACGGTGGTGATCATGTGGAAGGTGGGCATGAGATAGCGGCCATCGGTATTGTGTGGGTTGTAGCTAGCGATGGTACCATGGAGCATGCGGATGGTTTGGTTGCGAGGTTGGTTGCCGAGGATACCAAGCCCGCGGCCGAGGGGACTGCCATAGTAAGCGATAAGGCGGAACTGGGACAAGTAAGAGGTGGGGTTGCCGGGCACAAGGGCAATGGGTGGGGGTGGTGGGGGAATTGGGGGTGTTGGTGATGGTGTGGGGGTGAGCGTGGGAGTAGGGGTGGGCGTGATGGTAGGGGTGGGGGTGGGGGTAGGGGTGTCGGTGGCGACAGGGGTGGGGCTCGGGGTGCGTGTGGGCAGGGCGGTAGGCAGGGCTGGTGGCGGGAGCGGGGTTGCTGTTTCGGTGGCGGTGGGGGCGATGGTGGGGGTTGGTTCTGGGCTGGGTAAGTCAGCTTCGGCGACGACGGCGGTAGCGGCCAATGTGGGAAGTGTCGGCGTTTCGGCTTGGCAAGAGGAGAGGATGAAGAGGGTGGTGATTAAAAGAAGAAATAAGGGTTGGAAGCGGATCGATTTAAGGTGAGAAGACAAGCTGTTAATGGACATGGACAGGGTGTATTCCTTTTAGAAGTTAGAATTAGACGTTGGTCAAAAAAGGTCTAATTATTTTGGTGTGGTACAACTGATTGCTTTGTAAACAAAGTTTTAGTACTTCTTTTGTCTGGTGGAAGTTAAGAAAATTTATGTTACGAAGTAGTGACAATGAGTTGCCTTATATATATTGGGTTGGGTTACTTGTTGGCCGGTACGGTTTAGTGGTGGCGTGAGGCGAGGCTGAGTACACGGCGACGACTGGCACGGGCAACAGCATGTAGTGGGTGCCAAAGTTTATAAAAAAGGTGTTGCCAGTCGGTTTTGATGTCATAGTAGTAGGTGAGGTAGTCGGCCGAGGGGAATAGCTGTTGCCAGGGGCCGGCCAGCCGATCTTGCCAGCGATCGGTGGTTAGTTGTCGCCAAACAGAGCGTTGGTGATCATAAAAGGCGCGGTGGCGATTGAGGGCGAAGGCGGGGTCAAAGATTTGGTCGAAACGTTCTGTTTTGGTGGCCGGCGGGAGAAGTGGAGCGAGGGCATCATCGGGGAGAGGGGTGCCCAATAACGCTTGGGTTAAGCGCAGGCAGAAGTAGCTAACATGTTGGGCCCGGGCTTGTTGGGCTAGGGAGATGAAAGTGGGCCAGAAGTCTGGGGTTTGGCAAAGGCGATCTCGTAGTAAGAGGTCGATGTCGATATATTGGCGCAGGCCTAAGTCAGTGAAGCGGTGTTGGAGGCCGGTGTGGAGACAAAGATGGAGGAGTTGCCAAGCGGGATGAAATTGGTAGAGATTGTGGTTGGGTTCAAGAGGGATGGCGGCTTGCCAAGCGGCGGTGAGATCGAGTTGGGCGACTTGACTGATGAGGACAGTGGGGCGGAGAGGCCAATGGAGTTCGAGAACCATCTGTTTACCATGAACCTGTTTGATTAAACGGATATGCCAACCTTCATGGTGTAGCCAGGTTCGATTTTGGAGGTCGGGGAGGTCATCGGGGTGGATATTGTAGCCATTTTGTTGGCAGATGTGGAGGGCGGCCTCGGTTTGGTGGGGGGGGACAGTGATATCTAAGTCACCCATGAAGCGGAGGCTGGGGTCGGGGTAGACGGTGAGGGCGAGGGCGCCCCCTTTGAGGACGAGGACGGGGATGTTAGCGGTGGCGAGTTGTTGGCCGAGGGTTCGTAAGGCTTCGAAGCGAATGTGGTTAACGGATAGGTTTTGATAATAATTTTGTTGGAGGAGTTGTTGGGTGGCGGGGGGTAGTTGTTGTCGGGCGGTGCCTAGTTGGTGATAAACAAACGGGGCTAAGCCATCACTGCGTAAGCGGCGATTAATGGTGTCCCAATCGAGATTAGTTGGTAATGGTTGTGGTAGTTTGCCTTGAACTAGGTTAAGAAACAACACCTGTTCTTGAGTTGCTAAGGGTTGCCACGCTTTAGCATTTTTGTGAAGAAAGTCTTTGCCCATGGTGGTGCTGGTGTCTCCCTAAAATGATGATGTACAGTTTGAGATAGAAAAAAGCCTCTGACTACTCAGAGGCCGTTCAGTTAAAAAGAATCCCCACTTTGCCGTGTGGACGCATAGGTGTGAACCTGACTAAGTCAGGTGGGAATTTTGTCGTGAGGTGTTTGCTACGCCACAAGGCTGGTGCATAACCTACACGTATAGCAATTCCCTATATATTTTCATTGGCTCAACGCAAGACTATCCATCACTTGCATCGTAGGGTTTGAGGCATTATATAAAGATTTATGTTAAGACGCAAGCTTGATGACAGATATTAAGGTTTAGTTTATAAATTCAGGACATTCTGATAGATTTCAGCCGTTTTTTGGGCTGTTTTGCCCCAAGAAAAGAGAGCGGCGCGCTTTTGACCGCGCTGACTTAGATCGCGCTGGTAGGCGGGGTCCGTGACTATTTGGCGCAGGGCGGCGGCGATGTCATCGACTTGGAGGGGGTTGACGGTGTGGGCGGCATTGGCGGCTATTTCGGCGAGAGCGCCTTGGTTGCTGGTGAGGACGGGGGTGCCACAGGCCATGGCTTCGAGGACAGGGAGGCCGAATCCCTCGTATAGGGAAACGTAAGCAAATATAGTGGCTAAGGAGAAGAGTGTGGGGAGTTCGGCCGTGGGTAAGTAGCCTAAGTGATGGACATAAGAGGTTAATCCTTGATTGGCGATATGTTGGTTGAAATCGTTCATTAGCCAACCGGAAGGGCCGGCAAGGACAAGATGAAGGGGATGGCCATGTTGGTGCAATTGGGCCAAAGCAGAGACAAGACGGTGTAAGTTTTTGCGTGGTTCAATGGTGCCGACATAGAGGATAAATTTTTCAGGGAGGTGATATTTTTGGCGTAAGTGGGCGCGTTTGGTTTTATCGGTGATAGGTTTAAAAGAGGTGGGGGCGGCTTCGGGGGTGACGTGAATCTTGTGGGGTGGGATGTTGAGGACGCGAATTAAATCTTGGCGGGAGGATTCGGAGACGGTGATGATTGCTTGGGCGCGTTTAGCGGATAGTGGGAGTAATTTTTGGCGTGTCCAGAGACGGGACCGAGGATGATATTGGCTGTAGAGAAATAGAGACGCATCGTGGAGGGTGATGATGTAGGGGATGGGGGACCAGAGAGGGGCGATTTCATTGGTGAAATGGCAAATGTGGGGGCGGTACCGGTGCAAGAGATAGGGAAGCATGGTTTGAAGCCAGACCCAATGGCTGGGAGCAAAGTGGCCAGGGATTCTGTGGGCATGTTGGAGTTGGCGCTCTAGATTGGTGAGGGGTAATTTGCTGAAGAGGAGATATTGCCAGTGGGGGTATTGTGTCATCAGGCTATTGATAAGGCGGGCGGTGTAATGACCAATTCCGGAGCGGAGTCCTAAAAGAGCGGTGGCATCAAGGCCAATTTTGTGATGTGTCATCATAATATCGATTGGTGTTGGTTATCTTCTATAGGTAGGTAAAGAAGGGTGTACCATAGTGACAAGAGTATGGCTAAAAGGATGGCTGTGGGATTAAAGAGGAGGAAGTAGTCGAGTAGGCCATGCCCCCAGAAGGCGAGGATACTGGCCCCGAGAGGGATTAGCAAGGGGTGGCGGGGGCGTCGCCATTGGTGGTAAAGGGTATAGAGGTAGTGGCTGAGCCAGATGGTGAAGGGGATGAAGCCGAGAAGTCCGTGAGAGACGAGAATTTCGATATAAGTGTTGTTGGTGTGGATGGTGTTGTCCCATTGGTCGTAGCCGAGGTAGTGGCCGTAGGTGAGGCGGAAGTTATCGAGGCCGATGCCGAGTAACGGCCGTTCTTGCCATTGTTGCCAAGCGACACGCCATAAGGTACGGCGGTCGGGGATGACGGCGGCGGCCGTGGGGGTGGTATCGGTGGTGGTGGAGATGCTGGTGGTGATGGTTGTGGTGTTGGTGAGGGGCGAAGTGGGGGGCATGGTAACGGTTAAGATGGAGGTGTGAATCTGTCCATTTTTATCTTGGAACCAAGCTATTTGTTCGTGGACGAGGTCCCAATTGAGTTGGTATTGGCCTGGTTGTGCGGGAGCGGTGAAGGGGATTGTCATCAAAACGGTTTCGCCTGGTTTGATGAGGGTAGGGAGTGGCCAACGAAGTTCGCGGAGCCAGTCGTTGCTGGTGGCGGGGGCGTAGCGGGCGCCGAGGTTAAAAGGGTTGGGGCCGGTGCTTTGCCAGAGGAGGTGGCCGTGGTTGGTGATGGTGATGGTGATGGGTTGGGTACTATTGGCCGGCATCATGATTTCATCAGGGACTTGTAGGTTGGCTTGATACCATTCATTGTCCCCTTCAGTAAAGAGACGTAAGCGCCAAGTATCGTTGAAGGCGAGGTTGGTGATGAGGAAGAGAAGGGGGAGGGTGATGATAGCGGCGAGTTGGTAGCGTTTGAGTTGGTGCCAATGTTGTTTTTGTGTCCAAGCGAGTAGGATGGTGATGGTGAGGATGGTGAGGAGGCTAGCGCGGCTGTAGGTGAGAAGGATGGCTTGGATTTGGATGAGGGTGGCGATTAGCAAGAGGAGTTGGACGCCTCGGTTTTTTTGTTGCCAGAGGAGGTAGAGAGTGAGGGGGAGGAGGGCTTCGAGGTACATAGCGGTTTGGTTGGCGTGTTCAAAGGGGCCGGTGAGGCGGAGGATGCCACCGACGGTGGTGGGTTGTTGGCGGAAATAGGCTAGGATAGGGAGGGGGGCACCGGTGAAGATTTCGAGGAGGCCGAGGGTGGCGGCGGCGGTACCGCTGATGGTGAGGGTGAGGAGGAGGGTGTGGCGTTTCGTGGGGTGCCGTAGGAGGGGCATCAGAACGGGGATGAGGCTAAAGCTGATGAGGGTGCGCAAGCTTGCTTTGAGGGCGTGGGTGGTGTGTTGGGGGGCGAGGAGGGCGGTGATGAGGAGGGTGGCTATGAACGAGAGGCCGAGGGTGGTTAGAAGTGGGTTGAGGGTGGGGCGTGGTTGTTGGCTGGTGTAGAGAATGGCGAGGCCGAGGGTGAGGAGAAGGGGGATTTCGAGTTGGGTGAGGTGGAGGGGGCCGAGGTTGAGCCAAGTGGCGGAGGTTTCGAAGGGGAGGGTTAGGGCGAGGAGGAGGAGAGAAATATATAGGGCGGATTGGATTTTAGGAGCTGATATCATTGGTTTATTGTCACGGGTGCTAATGGGGGAGATGAAAAGATGAGGGTTAGGCCACAGCCGAAGAGTAAAATGATTTCAGCGATGATGACGGAGATGGCGGGACCGGCGGCACCCCAAGTGGGGATGAGTTGGGTGCTGATGTAGAGGTGGCCGAGGAGCATAATGGTGACGAGGAGGCTGGTGATATGTTGTTGATGGCGGGCGATGAGGAAGTGGGTGAGGCCGTAGTTGATGTAGATGGGGATGAGGGCGGCGGCTAAGTAGCGGAGGACGGGGATGGAAGGGGCATAATCGGAACCATAAAGTTGAGGGATGAGCCAGGGGGCGGTGAGGATGAGGGTGGCGGCGATGGTGGCGCTGGCGAGAAGGAGTAAGCTGGTTGTGCCCCAAGCGAGTTGGTTGGCGTAGCGGGGTTGGTGGTGGAGGGCATGGCTGTAGGCGGGGAAGATGGCGGCGAGAAGGGCGGCGGGTAAGAGCTGGAGGGGTTCGATGAGGCGGTAGGCGGCGCTGTAATGGGCGATGGCACTGTTGTCTTGGTAGGCTTCGAGGAGGAAGATGGCGACGCGGGTGTAGGCGATGGAGAGGAAGATGGCGAGGCCGAGGGGGATGGCTTGGCGCCATTGGTGGCTGGTGGGCCAAAAAGGGTGGTTGGGGGGGAGTGGGGCGAGCCAGCCGTGGTTAGCGAGGTGGCGGTAGGCGATGAGGTTGATGATGAGCATGACAAGTAATGTGCTCAGGGCGAGAGGGAGGAGTTGGGGGGTAAAGAGGAGGGTGAGGGTGCCGATGGTGGTGGTGAGTAGTTTGAGGGCGAGGAGGAGAATGGCTTCGGGGAGGAGGTTTTGTTGGCCACGGAAGATATAAAAAGCGAGTTCGAGGTAGTTGAGGCCGATCATTATCAGGCTGAGGGCTAAGAGAGCGAAGCGTTGGGGCCAGTTGTAGGGGAGGATGAAGTAGATAATGAGAAGGAGGGCGGGGAGGGTGAGGAAGAGTTTGGCGTGCAGGGCTTGGCGCACGAGGTAGGGTTGGTTGGGATTGGTGGCGATTTCGCGGGTGAGGAGAATTTTGAAGCCGAGGTCGGTGATTTGGGCAAAGACGAAGCCGAGGGTGAGGCCGTAGTTGTAGAGGCCAAAGTCATCGGTGGTGAGGGTGCGGACGGCGATTAAAACAAGGGCAAAGCTAGCTAGGCTACCTATTATATCGGCGACTAGTTTAATGATTGTGTTGCGACCCACTTTTTTCATCGGATTGGTTAAGCGGGGGCGAAGGCGGCGGTTACGACTTGGCCTTCCCACTCGGCCGGCTGGGGCAGATCTAGTAGATGGGCGATGGTGGGGGCGGTATCGAGGAGGGTGATGGGGGTGGTTAGTTCTTGGTTGGTGCGGATGCCAGGGCCGGCGAGGAACCAGGGGATGAGCATATCGGCGGGTTGGTCGGTGCCGTGGGTGCGGTCGTGGCCGCCGTGGTCGCTGTGGATGAGGGTGGCGTAGTGGGGGGGGCAGTGGGCGAGGAAGTGGCCGAGGGCGGCATCGAGGCGGGTGGCTTGTTCGAGGTAGCCGGGGCTCATCCAGCCGAAGTCGTGGCCGGCGACATCGACGGTGCCACAGTAGATAAAAGCGAAATCTGGTTGGTGTTTGTGGATGTAGTCGAGACCGGCCATGATAATGATTTCATCCGCTTCGGGGAGGCGGGGGGTTTCTTCGACGTTGTTGAGGTAGTAGATGTGGTCGAGGCTGCCGGGGCGGTTGAGGTCGCGGAGCACTTCCCAGTTGTGAAAGGCGGCGGTGTGGCGGCCGTGTTGGTGGGCGTGGTCGATGAGGCCGACGATTTTGTGGACAGGGGTGTGGTATTGGTTGTTGAGGATGCCGTGGCGACTGGCGGGGATGCTGTGAAAAATAGTCATGTGGCAGGGGAGGGTGATGGTGGGCATGAGGGAGGAGGCGGTGAGGGAGTAACTGCTATGGTGGCGGTGGTGGTATAAGTGGGGGGTGGTGGCCGAGGTGATTGCATCGGGACGGAGGCCATCGGTCATGATAAATATAGTTGGTGTCATGAATATTCTCCAGATCGTGATAGTAAATTCAGTGGTTGATTATACTTTTATTTGGCGATATTGTGTATAAAGCGTGAAAAAAGAGATGTTCGTAGGGAAATCGTCGTGAAATTAACGCGTAAGTTGTTGGATTTGGCTTATAATGAGTTGTGTTTCGTTTGAACAATGTAATAACCTGAGTTTGATAACCAATTAAGCCTGTGGATGAGTTGGTTAATGTGTATTAAACTAAATCATCTCGACATTTAATCTTGAAAATATGTCGTTTAATACGTTGAAGTTGTTAATTTAAAAGTGTGAAATATTTTGGTTAAACAACTTGATGTGTTGTTAGGGCAGATTTCTCGACTTCGTTCAATCCTTGATTTAGAGGTGGGGCTTGTCGAGTGTGGGGCGGATTGAACTGCGCTCGAAATGACGTTGGTGAGGGGGGATTGCCGAACTCAGGTTAATAGTGTGTAAAGGATATATTGTATGCAAAAGCAAGCAAAATTATTACCAGCGTGGTTAATTAATATATTGGGGTTAGCGATTATATTGAGTGGTTTAACTGTGTCTGGATTCGCGTTTATGACGGCGCAGATTGTGATGAGTCAGCCGCTGAATCCGGCGGAGACGGTGGCGGAATTTATGGGTGGTAGGGATAGTGATGGGGATGGTGGGTTATTTGATCCGGTGGTGACGCGTGAATTTGAAGAGATTATACCGACGGTTGAGCCGATTGAGACGCAGGATTTGCCGGCGGTGGATGGGGAGGGGCGGATTAATGTGTTGGTGATGGGGATTGATCGGCGGCCAGGGGAGCCGTTTATTTCGCGGACGGATTCGATGATGTTGTTGTCGTTGGATGTGGAGGAGAATAAGGCGTCGATTTTGTCGATTCCGCGGGATTTGTATGTGGCGATTCCGGGCCGAGGGCGGGATCGGATTAATACGGCGTTTGTGTATGGGTCGAGTGGTAATAATCCAGCGGGTGGGGCGACGTTGGCGATGGAGACGGTGGCGTATAATTTGGGGGTGCATGTTCATCATTATGTGTTGGTTGATTTTGGGGCGGTGATTAACGGGGTTGATATTTTGGGTGGGATTGATGTCACGGTGCCGTTCAATATTTCTGATCCGACGTATCCGGATATGAATTATGGGTATGAGCCGTTGTATATTGCGGCGGGGCAGCAGCATTTTGATGGGGAGTTGGCGCTGAAGTATGCGCGGACGCGGCATCAGGACAATGATTTTGGGCGGGCACAGCGGCAACAGCAGGTGGTGATGGCGGTACGGGCGGCGTTATTGGATTTGGGGGCGGGGGAATTGTTGGTACGGTCGCCAAATTTGTATCAGCAGGTGCGGGATGGGATTCGGACGGATTTGAGTTTGGAGCAGTTGGTTTCTTTGGGGTTGGCTGGTTTGGAGGTGGAGCAGGGGGATGTGCAGGCTGGTGTGTTGGATTATCAATATGTGAGTAGTTATACGACGGAGGGAGGAGCGAGTGTGTTGATTTTGGATAACGGCCGAGCGGCGGAGCTGATTCAACAGTTGTTTTATGATTAAAAGGTGGTGTTGCCAATGGTATGAATGTGTTAAAATATGAGAGTACTGATATTTTATCATAAGGATACGCGCAAATGATGCCCAAAGTGGTGCCTGAGTTTATTTTACAGCAGTATGTGGCGGGGGAGCGTTCTGGTGAGTTTGGGGCGGTGGGGTTGTTTGTTGATGTCTCTGGTTTCACGGCGGTTACAAATATATTGATGCAGCATGGAAATGAGACGGCGGAGACGTTGGCGATTATCATGCAAAGTATTTTTGAGCCGTTGATTGCGGCGGTTTATGAGCAGGGTGGGTTTATTACGGGGTTTGCGGGGGATGCGTTTACGGCTTTGTTTGCGGGTGAGGTGGAAGAGATGGGGGCACGGGCATTAGCGGCTGGCGTGAAGATTCAGACAGTGTTGAATGAGCAGGGGTTGCGGCAAACGGATTATGGCTCATTTGCGTTTGCCGTGAAGCAGGGGTTGGCGGTTGGGGATGTTCAGTGGGGGATTTTAGAGCCTGATGATGAGGGGTTGCCGGCCAGTTATTATTTTAGTGGTGAAGCGGTGGATGGGTGTGCCGAGGCGGAGCATCAGGCTAAGCCAGGCGAGATTATTTTGACCCGTGCTGTGGCTGATTTGTTGGTAGATGTGATTGATTATGAGCCGATTGGTGAGCGGTTTTGTCGTTGGGAACGAGTCGTGGGGGTTTTGCCAGAGGTAATGCCGATAGAGAGTGCGGAACCAGCGGAGATGTGGTTGAAATTTGTGGATGAGGGGGTGGCGGCGAAAGTGACGGATGGGGAGTTTCGGCAAGTGGTGAGTTTGTTCTTGAATTTGAAGGATATTCATACGACGGAGCAGTTAACGATTTTTATGCAATCGGTTTTTCGGTTGCAGAAGCGGTATGGGGGGTATTTAAATCATATTGATTTTGGGGATAAGGGGTGTAATTTGCTGTTGTTTTGGGGGATGCCGAGTAGTTTTGAGAATGATTTGGAGCGGGCGTTGAACTTTGTGTTGGCGATACCGACGGTGACACCGGGGACGTTTCGGGCGGGGGTAACGTATCAGCGGATGTATGCGGGGTTGATTGGGTCGGTACAGCGGCAGGTGTACAGTTGTTATGGTCAGGGGGTGAATTTGGCGGCGCGGATGATGACGGCGGCGCCGTGGGG
>DATHYN010000282.1:0-12054 GCA_035459145.1 Anaerolineae bacterium
CCTCAGAGGTTTTTAGGGAGAGTTGGCGTGGGGTGAGGGTTGGCTAGGAAACCTCTGAGGTCTGGGGGGGGAGTTGTCGTCGTTGGCGCGGTATTTGCCAGGTGCCGGTGGGGGCCGAGGTGTTGGGCGGCATGATTATGATGCGTTGGCGGCGATTGAGGGGATTTTTGGGGAGGTGCCGAGGGTGATTCAGGGGGTGCGGTGGTAGAGGGGGATTGAGTGTGAGCAACTACGCCTTCGATAAAGGCGAAGGCGTAGATAGACTTTTAATTAATTTCGGGGATACCACATTGTTTTAGATAATTGGCAGTTCCGTCATAAAACTGTGGCAATCTCGTTTGATCTTTAATATCACCAGGTGGTACCCAAACGATCAAGCCTTCGCGGGCTCTGGTTAACAAAACGCGATATTTGTTTAGCATATAAGCTTTTCTTGTTTTTTTATGAACATCTTGCCATTTGGTACCACTGAATCTTTTGTATGTCCATGAATCGTTTATAAATCTTAAATCACCACCCCAACAGACAGCAGTCCAATCTAGTTCTAGGCCTTGTACAGCAAATTCTGTGGCTGGATCTTCAAGATAGTAGGAAGAGCGGACATCGGAAGGAGGATTCAAGAACCATTGTTCAACACTTAAATCATTTTGTACATTTAAGCCATAAGCTTTCAATCGTCTTGCCCCAGAACTTGCTACAATCCCTATACGCCGTGTGCCACGTTGCTGTTGCTTTAACCAATTTTTGGTCGTTGCCAATGAACGAGAAAAATAGATAGGATATTCTTGTAATTCGTTCTCAAGAATCAATTTTGCTTTATCGGGGGCAATTGATAATAAGTTGAAAAAGAAGTCTGAAACCTTTTCAGCTTTATAGGAACGAATAGAGACTTTCAAATGTAGATGGTCATTTTCTTGAATGATGACATTATTGGGGACTTGTTTGAATAAGGCTTGTCCTCCAGTGCTGTGATGACCATGTTTAAGCTCTGGTGATACCATAATGTGCCAATGAGGGAACTTGTTAGTAATTGTTTTTCCCCATTCAGGTAAACCAGCCTCACCATTATTTATTTCTTGCCCACCACCTATCAAAGCTACAATTACGGCCCAGCCTGGGTGTCTATCCATAATTGAGAGCATCATTTCTGGTTCAGAATAATTCCGTTTGAACTTGCGATTAGAATGTTCTGCATTCCAAGCACGTTGGGCCTCATCAAAAATAACTACTTTGTCGGGTGGTATTTTTGTTGGTACTGTAAAATATTCATCTAAGAAATGATGTACCCCTTGAATAAAAGTTGATACTTCACGACGTGCTTCACTGATTTTGATATCCTCTCGATTTTTGTAATCTCGAGCTAACGCTTCCGATAAGACTTTTACTAATGGTCGATTGCCTGACAAAAAGACACCAAGTGTGTCTTCATGTAAATCGTGATTGTGAACAATATTAAGTCCGGCTAATGTTTTGCCAGCTCCGGGCACACCGGTAATAAAACAAATTAATTTTTGGTTGTTTTGTTTGGCTTGCTCGATAGCGTTAAGTACAGCGCTAGTTGTTAAAGTTAAATTGCCTTCTTCGGCATGTGAGCGTGATATTTCAATAACATTTTTTCCTGCATAAAGAGTTTGAGCTGCTTCAATGATTGTTGGTGTTGGTTCATATGAACTATTATTCCATTTATCTGGGGAAATAGCTGATTGATGTGGTCTTGTGTAAGTTTGAAAGGCGACTTGTAACGCTGTTGGCAGTTGATATTTATTTGTTTGGTAAATAGGTTTGACGAAATCATCTTGATTTGAGATGGGATGGTGATGTTTTTTTGCATTTGTAGCAACTAAAAAGGGTACGATAATCCGTTTATGGCTCTCTAGATGAAAATCCCGTAAATCAAGACAATAATCTTCGGCTTGAGCACAATCCGTGGTTGTATATTGAGATGATCCGCTTTTGAATTCAAGAACTAGAATGATATCTTGTGCTAACAGGATAACATCGACTCTTTTTCCTCTTCTAGGGATTGGATATTCTAAAAGAATATGCCAATTTGATATGTCGATATTGGCACTTAGTTCTCTGAGGGCATTTTGAAGGACATCAATCTCAATAAACCAAGAATCTGTTTGTGAATGTTTTTGTTGATAAAAACCTGAATCACTTGATTTTGCTGTTAAAATTCCTACGATGTTGTTTGGGTTTTGTTTAAGAAAAGAATGAATATTGTTTGCATAATATGCTGGCATAAGCTTGGCTTTGTATCCTTGAATAAAATTTGGTTATAGGCACGATTCTAGATTAGGGATATGTTTTTCTATTTAGATGATTATGTTGATGCTGTGTTTGTGGCTGGATTTGTTTCCCAGCCTTTGCTGTCTATATAGCTGAGGGATTGGTGGCGGAAGTAGGTGTTGTAGAGGTCGGCGTAGTGGCCGTTTTGGGTCATGAGTTGGTCGTGGGTGCCTTGTTCGATGATGGCGCCGGCGGCCATGACGATGATGTGGTCGGCGTTTTTGACGGTGGAGAGGCGGTGGGCGATGACGATGGCGGTGCGCTCGGCCATAATGGTATCTAATCCCTCTTGGATTTGGGTTTCGGTGAAGGGGTCGATGCTGGCGGTGGCTTCGTCGAGGATGAAGATGGCGGGGTTTTTGAGGATGACGCGGGCGAGGGCGACGAGTTGGCGTTGGCCCATGGAGAGGTTGCTGCCTCGTTCGCCGACGTCGGTGTCGAGGCCGTGGGCGAGGGCGTTGAGCCAGTTGCCGTTGCTGATCTGGTTGACGGCGGCTTCGATTTGCTCGTCGGTGGCCTCGGGGACGCCGTAGCCGATGTTTTGGCGGA
The DNA here is from genome assembly GCA_035459145.1 of Anaerolineae bacterium. Lineage (GTDB taxonomy): Bacteria > Chloroflexota > Anaerolineae > Promineifilales > Promineifilaceae > DATHYN01. Next base: position 2,842 of record DATHYN010000282.1, read on the forward strand.
CGGTGCCGGAGAAGAGGAAGGGGGATTGGGGGACGATGCCGATTTGTTGGCGGTAGTGGCGGAGGTCGATGGTCCGGATGTCGTGGCCGTCAATGAGGAGTTGGCCGGCTTGGTATTCGTAGTAGCGGGTGAGGAGGCGGGCGATACTGCTTTTGCCGGCACCGGTGTGGCCGACGAAGGCGATGGTTTGGCGGGGGGGGATGGTGAGGGAGAAGTTGGGGAGGACGGTTTCGGCGTCGTTGTAGCCGAATTTGATATTTTTGAACTGGATTTCGCCTGTGATGTGGCCGAGTTGGTGGTTATCGGTCTGGATCACTTTGGGTTCGGCGTCGATGAGGGCGAAGACGCGCTCGGCGGCGGAGAGGCCGTCTTGGAATTGGCTCCAGAAGGAGGCGACATTGAGCATGGGCCACCAGAAGAAGGTGACGCCTTGCATGAAGAGGTACCAATCGCCGGGGCTAATCGGATTATCGGCGGCGATGAGGGTGCCGGGGGTGGTGGCGAGGGCGCCGATGTAAACGATGGCGGCGGTGCCAGCGCCGGCGGCGATGCTGATGACGGGGAAGATGGACATGAGGGTGAGGCCGCGGCGGAGTCCTTCGTAGTAGCCTTGGATGTTATTGGTGTGGAAGGTATCGTAGATGGCGTGTTCTTGGCGGAAGGTTTTGGCGACGATGATGCCACTGATCGATTCTTGGATTTGGGCGTTGATAACGGCCGTTATCCGCTGTGCCTGCCGAGTCACATGGCGGGCGAGGCGGCGGAAGCTGAGGGCGAGGGCGATAGCGATGGGGGTGAAGGCGAGCATGACGAGGGTGAGGCGGAGGTTAACGGTGAAGAGCCAGCCGGTGAGGATGATGATGATGAGCAGTTGGCTGAGGAGGTTCATGGTTAGGCTAACGGTTTCGGCAAAGGTTTGGGTATCGGAGGTGATGCGGCTGACGATTTTGCCGGAGGAGTGGGTGTCGTAGAAGGAGAGGTCGTGGGCGACGGTGGCGGTGAAGACGGCGCGGCGAAGGTCGAGGACGACGTTGCCCACGACATAGGCGGTGAAATATTGTTGGATGTAGTTGAAGAACCAGTTGGTGGCGCCGAGGAGGGTGACGGTGGTGGCGAAGAAGAGGATGATGGAGAGTTCGGGTTGGGCGGCGACGACGTCGACGGCGCGGGCGATGAAGATGGGGGTGGCGGTGCCGGCGGCCGAGGTGAGGACGAGGGCGGTGGCGACGTAGAGCATGTGGCGGCTGTAGCGGCTGAAGTAGTGGGTAATGCGGCGAACGAGTTCGCTATCGTTGTATTGTCGGTCGTAATCTTCGGTATCGAGACCATCGAGGATGAAGCCCATAATTTACCTTTCTTAATTTATTAATCGTAACGGGTGAAAATGCGACGGTAGTCGTCGTTGGTGGCGAGGAGATGTTCATGGGTGCCGTGGCCGACGAGTTGACCGTTGGCGAGGACGAGGATGTGGTCGGCCCAGCGGATTTGGCTGAGGCGGTGGGTGATGAGGAAGGTGGTGCGGTGTTGGCTGATGCGTTGCATCGCTTGTTGGATTTTGTCTTCGGTGGCGCTGTCGATGGCGCTGGTGCTGTCATCGAGGATGAGGATGCGGGGGTTGGTGAGGAAGGCGCGGGCGATGGCGATGCGTTGGCGTTGGCCGCCGGAGAGGGTGACGCCGCGCTCGCCGATCTCGGTTTGGTAGCCGTGGGTGAAGGTTTGGATGAAGTCGTGGGCTTGGGCTTCGCGGGCGGCTTGTTCGATCTGTGCCATGGTGGCATCATTTTGGCCGAAGGCGATGTTTTCGGCGAGGGAGCGGGAGAAGAGGAAGATATCTTGTTCGATGGTGGAGATTTGGGAGCGGAGGGCGGTGAGTTGCCAATCGCGGACGTCAACGCCATCGATGAGGATTTGGCCTTCGTCGGCGTCGAAGATGCGGTTGATGAGGCGGGTGAGGGTAGTTTTGCCGGCGCCGGTTTGGCCGACGATGGCGACGACTTGGCCAGGTTGGATGGCGAAGCTAATATTTTTGAGGACGGGGTTATCTTGGTAGCTGAAGCTGACGTTTTTGAAGGTGACGGCGCCGTTAATGGGGGCGTCGTGCCCCGTTTCTTGGGCGCCGAGGTCGTTTTCGGTGTTGATGAGTTCGAGGATGCGTTGGGCGCTGGCGAGGCCGAGTTGGACGAGGTTGAAGGAGAAGAGGGAGAGGAAGGTGGGGACGCGGAGGGTGCCGAAGACGGCCATGAAGCTGATGACGTTGCCGAGGGAGAGGGTCCCATTTTGCCAGAGGATGAGGGCGTGGCAGAAGCCGAGGCCGAGGCCGAGGCCGAAGACGAGGAGGGGGAGGTAACGGGCTTGGATTTTGCCTTGTTCGATGAAATGGTCACGGTAGAGGGCGGCGTTGGTGGTAAAGGCTTCGATTTCTTGTTCTTCTTGGGCATTGCCTTTAACGACTTCGATGCCGGCGATGGCTTCGGCGAGGATGGCGTTGGTGAGGCCGAACTGTTCGCGGAGGGCGAGGCTGACGGGGCCGAGTTGGTTGGCGTAGTAGCGGAGGGTGATGATGAAGAAGAGGAGGAAGAGGATGGGGGTGAGGAGGAGTTGGATATTGAGGCTGGCGATGAGGAGGAAGGGGATGATGATGCCCATGATGGCATCGAGGATGAGCATGACGCCGGGGCTGAACATGATGTTGAGGGCGCGGACGTCATTGGTGGTGCGGGCCATGATATCGCCGATGCGTTGGCGGCCGTGGAAGGATTGGCTTTTGCCGAGGAGGTTGGTGTAGAGTTCGTCGCGGGCGTCCCGTTCGATGCGTTGGGCGAGGAATTCGTTGGCGTAGTTGCGGGCGAGGCCGAGGACGCCTTGGAGGGTGGCGGCGGCGAGGATGGCGAGGGTGATGCGGATGAGTTCGGGGCGTTGCCAGTTGGGGGTGGTGATGAGGTCGAAGGCGTCGCCGATGAGGAATTGGGCGTAGGTAAAGCCGAAGCGGTTGAGGAGGGAGGAGACGAGCATGATGAGGGGGAGCCAGTAGTAGCGGCCGAGGTGGGAGAGGATCCAACGGCTAGGGGAGCTTCGGTTATAGGTATAAGCGTTGTCGATACGAAATTCTTGGTTCATAGATTATTGGTCATTGGTTGTTGGAGGTTGTTGTTGGAGCCAGCGTTGGAGGAGGCGGCGTTTGCCGGGGGACATGTCACGGCTGGTGGGCATGTAGAGGGTGGAGTGCCATAGGCTAGGGTGCATGCGTTGGAGGACATTTTTGGCGTTTTGGCGAACGGCAACTTCATTATTCAGGGGGAAATGTTCACTGGTGCCGGGATAAATGATGTAGTAGACGCGCAGAACGTTTTCGTAGACAGTAGCCCAATCGGGGTTTTCGATGGCGTCAAGGTGGTCATCAGCGGGAAGGACACGGACGGTGGTGTAGAAGTGGCGATGGGTGGAGAAAAAGTCGGGTTGGTCTTGGGGGACGTCTTTGGCGCCGGGGACGCCGAAGTAGAGGCGAGCGACGCCGATGTTGGTGGCGGTGAGGTGGAAGGTGAAGCGGCCGTGGGCGTCGGTGACGCCTTCGGTGGGGGTGATGTGGAGTGCTTGGTGTGGTTTGTCGTAGATTTGGGTGGGTTCGTGGGTGATCTTTTCGTCGGTGCTGTCAATGGAGTCGGGGATGTTGGTGGCGGTACTGCTCCATTGGGAGACGGTGACGGGGACGTTGGCGGCGGGTTGGCCGTGGTGAAAGAGTTGGACGGTGAGAGTATCTTCGTTTTCTTCCATATTCATGTAGATAACGCGATTATCAGTTTCGACATCATATGATTCTTCGACGAGAACGGGGTTGGGGGCAAATTTATCGGGTTGGGAAACTTGGAGATAGAGTTGACTGGTGGGTAGGAGGTCTTTGATAGAAGGGGGGATGGGAATGTAGATCATGCCGGATGTTTTTTCGTAGGCAGTTTGGTTGTAATCGTCGTAGGTTAAGGTGGCGATGGTATAGTTGTGCCCTTTTTCGTCTTGAAGGTAGAGGGTGACGTCCCCTAGGTCCGCTTTCTGGAGATTGGCGTCGATTTCGGGGAAGGTGGAGAGGGTATTGAGATGGAGGAGGTTGTGGTCGTTATCGACGGTGATGTAGGCGGGGCCGAGGGTAAGATTTTGGGGGTGGCGCATATCGAAGGGACGGGGGCTTTGTAGAAGACGGCCGGTCGGGACGGAGGTGAGGGCGTATTCTTTGGTGAGGTTGATGAAGCCGATCATTTGACCCGTTTTGAGATTATGGCGAAAATCTCCTTGAGCGAACAAAGGGGCTAATTCTTGTTCAGTATAGGTGTAAGGGGGGGAGTAATAAAGGCAATAAGTGAAAGTTAGGTGATAGCCATCGTCGATAGCTTGTTGAAGGGTGTTGAGGATGGTTGAGTTCTGATTATTTTGGAGGCGGATCTGATTATTTTGGACAGTGCTATGGAAGATGGCGGAGGTACCGGCGGGGATATCGGGTGGATCGAGGTGGCGGGGGTATTGGAGGCAGCGGAGGAAGGCGCGGGATGGGTTTTGAGCGAGGCAGTAGTTGTCATCGTTGCCGAGGTGGAGGGCAGCGCTGAAGATTTGGGCTGAGGTAGCACCGGTAGGATCCGATTGGATCATGGCTGGGCGGCTGTATTTATGGCCTTTGAGCGTGACAGGAGTGCCAAGTAGAGGATCGTCTTGAAGCCAGATTGGTTCTTGGTGGTCGAATAAGTGGGCACCGGTGATGATGGCGTCGGTGAACCAAAAGGAGTTGTTGCCAAAATAGTTCCAATAGGCGGGGAAATGTTCCACTTTTTGACCAGTTTCGCGGTCAATTTTGGGGCGCAGGGTCATCATGCGGCGGCGTATTTCTTGATCTGATAGTTGGGACCATTCTGGCGTAAGTTGGTTGTGCATAGGGTCGAGGATATATTCGACACGGTTGTTGTTAGCGGTTGGGGGGTCGAAGCGGTATTCACCTTTGAAGTAGATGCGTAAGGGGGTCATTGTTTATGCCTCCGAAGCACGGTTGAAGAAGTCGATGCCATTAGCGATTTGGACGAAACCGACATCGAGGAAGCCACCAAAGGTTTTATCGAGGGCGTTGGGTGGGGTGGGGATATCGTGGGGGGTGGTGGTGAGGCCGAGGGTGGGGGGATAGGTGCGGGCGGTGGCGAGATATTGGTCAAACTCTTGGCCGATGGGGGTGTGTTTGAGTTCTTCATAGAAGCGTTGGTATTGTTGTTGGGCGTAGTCCCAAAAGGGGGTATCAAAACAAGAGCCTTGAGCATAATGCCAACTGAGGAATAGACCTACTTTTTGGATAGTTTCGAAGAGGAAGTTGTTTAAAATTTGTTGGGCCCCCTCTTTTTCTGTATTGCTGAGTTCTAAGATTTCATCGAGGAGCCAGTGGGTGGCGAGGCGAACTTGGAGGATGGAGATACCGATGGCGGTGGCTTCGAGAGGTTCGAGGAAGGAGGCGGCGTTGCCGATGCGGAAGCGGGAGCCATCGAAGAAGTCCCGGTGGGTGAAGTTAGGAAATTGGAGCCAACGGCCATCAGAGATGATTTCAGCATCTTGTTCAGCCAGAAATTGTTGAAAATCGGCTTCGATTTCATCATGTTGATTAAATTTGTTATTAAAAATGTAGCCGTAGGAGGTGTAATGGGTGAGGGGGATGGCAAAAACCCAGCCGTAGGGGCGGGCAACAGCACGGGTCGCGTTTTGGAAGGAGCCTGGTTTGGTGCGATAGAGGCGGACTTCATTGGTGGGGACGAAGGAGAGGTCGAGGTGTTCAGCTGGGTCGATTTGGCGGGGGAAGCCGGTGGCGTCGAAGAGATAGTCGAAGGAGTCGGTGGATTGGTCAGTGTAGGTAAGGTGGACGGCGGCCCCGGTGCTATCGATGTGGGCGATGCGTTTACTGATGGTGGTGGCGGAGATATATTCTTTGAGGAGGTCAACGACTTTGGCCGAGGAGGTGTGATAGGCAATGCCTTCAACGGGGGCGAAGCGGTTCCAGTAGTGGGGATATTTTTTGCCCCAGTTTTCGAAGCGGATGCCTTCTTTAATGGTCGTGTCACAGCAGGCTTGGAGTTGTTCAAAGGTTAGGCCAGTGACATCATGGATCCAATTAACAAAAGGGGGGGTAGTGCCTTCGCCAACGCCGATAGAGGGGATGGTAGGGTCATAGATGTGATAAAGGGAGACCATGGGCAAATATTTAGTAAGGTGGGCGGCGGCGATATGGCCGGCGGTACCACCACCGATGACAGCAATTTTCATAAGATACTCTTTCAACGAAAAATGGCCGAGTTCAGCAGAAACACGGCCATTTTAAATTTCTAACTATATAGGTTGGATTACGCCGAGGCGTAATCGGATACTTGATTAAGACGTTCCGTGTAGGTGGCAAAGAGTTGGCTTTTATCTTTGCTCATCAGCGCGGCTTGTTCTTGCATGGATAAACCGGCACGTTCCATAACGGCATGAGGGTCTTGTTTAAAAGCGGCCAAGAGGTCAGCATCTTGGGCTAATTTTTGCAATAATTCCGTCGTTTTACTTTCTTCTACATACCAAGTCATAACTAGCACTTTTCCTTTGATAATTGGGTGGATATAAATAGAGTTTCATTGTACCATAATGTAGCGCGATAGTTCAAGGCTTATTAGAAAGTTGCTTGTGTGGTATTAATCAGGGGATGGGGGCATATTTTAATGGATGAGGATAGGTATGTATCAAATTTTATTTAGTTGGATGCAGAGGGTTTTGGGGGTGACGGATCGGGTGGGGGGGAAACGGCCGTTTACCGGTCACGATTTGCTCTTGAAGCGAATTGCTGTTAATGGGGCGTTATTTTCATTTTTAGTGACAGCCATTGGCTTGCCTAATTTTATCTATTTGGGGCAATGGGTAACAGTTTGGTTCTTTTTTGGGGTGATGGCGCTTTATTTGGTGTGGTTGGGGTTGTTTCATTACGATTATGTGTCATTGTCATGGTTGGTGCGGTTATTGATGTCAAGCGGTTTGTGGTTAAGTTTAGCGGTGACATTGGCTTTGGGTGGGTTTATGAGTAGTGGCGGGACGATTTTGTGGGCATTAATTGCGCCCGTGGGGACAGTGATTGTGTTTGGGAAAGAAGCGGTCCCACGGTGGTTTGTGGGGTATGTGGTGGTTTTGATTTTGTCAGCGATTATTCCGCAATGGGTTGAGATTGGCAATTATGAACCAACAGAAGGACAAATATTGGTTGGGTTTATATTTAACGTTATTATGGTTTCTTTATTCATTGTGATGGTGGTTGTTTATTTTGCTGAGCAGAGAAATGAAGCGATGGCGTTGTTAGAAGAGGAGCAGGAAAAGACGGAGGCTTTATTATTGAATGTGTTGCCGCCAGATATTGCGCATATTTTAAAAGATGAAGCGCAGACGATAGCGAATTATCATGAAGAAGCGACTGTTTTATTTGCGGATGTGGCCGGATTTACGCCGTTATCGGCGAGTATGACGGCGACGGAGTTGGTGGTGTTGTTGAATGAGGTTTTTTCGGCGTTTGATGATTTGGTGGCGGCGTTTGAATTAGAGAAAATCAAGACGATTGGGGATTGTTATATGGTGGCAAGTGGGGTACCGCAAGCGCGAGATGATCATGCGGTGGTGATGGCGCGATTGGCGTTGGCGATGCGGGAGGTGGTACGGGAACGGGAGTTTAATGGACATGCGCTGCAGTTTCGGTTTGGGATGCATTCTGGTTCGTTGGTGGCGGGGGTGATTGGTCAGAAGAAGTTTATTTATGATTTGTGGGGGGATACGGTTAATATTGCAAGTCGGATGGAGATGTATGGTTTGGCGGATGAGATTCAGGTGACGGCGGCGACGCAGGGGTTGTTAGCGGAGGAGGGGTTTGAGTTGCGGCCGAGGGGGGAGATTGAGGTCAAGGGCAAGGGGTTGATGCCGGTTTATTTGTTGCAGGGGGAACGCAAAGTTAATTGATGGTTTGCAGAGCAAGCGTAAAATGTAGATAGATGGTTTTCAGTGCTTCTTAACAGAACTGTAAATAGCTCTTAACTGGTTGTTAAACAGTTATTAATGTAGATACCTGAGTTCGATAATTTTTTAAGCCAATGTAAGAGTTGGTAGGGTATTGTTAGGGCAGATTTCTCGACTCCATTTTACTCTTTGACGACTGATTGGTTCTAAAGGAGAGGGCGGGTAAAATTCCCTCGAAATGACGTTTGGAGGGAGGCTGTGAATTGTTCAAACTGCTACAGTCTAGCAAGTAAGGTTATTCTAGTCAACATAACCAGAAAAATTTGTTAATAATGTCTCAACACAAACAGTTGACGATGTGATAAAATTGATACTTAATCCCCACTATTTATGAATCAGCTTGATAAACCCAATTTATGAGTCAAAAAATTAGTTAGCGAACAAGCTGTTTATATCAACTTGCAGTGATAAGTTTGAGGTCGTACCGACAAAATTTATCATGGGAAGTTGAGGAGGCGATAATATGTTCAAATCGATACAAATTATGATGGTGGTGGGGATAGCAATGGCGGTGATGGTGGTGGGAATGAATATTGAAACTATTTATACCGATGGTTTTATGAGTTTGGTCACGGCTGATTTTGGGGCGACGGGGGAAGTTGTCGCTAGGGGAGAGCTAAAGGCAACAGATGCATCTTTAATTGAATTATCGGCACCACCAAGTGTGACCCATGGTATGTGGATAGCGGTTTTGTTGATCGCTTTGTTGGTGATTGTGTTGGGGAGTTTTGTGGTTAGTGGGCAGGCGGATAAGGGGCGGGTGCGTTATGATGACGATGATGGTCGGTATGAGTGGGATGATTTTGGGGGGTAAGAGTTTGGGGGGGGACACAGATTAGATAGATTGAACAGATTGAGGGGTGTTTTGTTTAGGTTGGGGTTGGTTTGATTAGGTTTGGTGGATTTGACGCGGATTTTGGGGATTGGGCAGATTTTTTTTGTGTTGGTGAATTGAGGAGGGGTGTTTGGTTGGGAGGTTGGTGTTTGGGCAAGGGGTGTGTTAGCTTGAGATGAGGGTTGGTTTGATTAGGTTTGGTGTTTTTGACGCGGATTTTGGGGGTTGGGCAGATTTTTTGGGGTTGGTGAGAGTAGGAGGGGTGTTTTGTATGGGGTGAGGTTATGAGTGAGTGGATTCCCCCGTGCGCGGGAATTACAGTTGTAGGGGGGTTT
>DATHYN010000283.1:0-18419 GCA_035459145.1 Anaerolineae bacterium
CCCCAATAGCTCTCCCCCCTACTCACTATCACCATAGTCCCCCCCCACAAATCTACCCCGCCAACGCCCGCCCACACGCCTTAATCCGCTCCCAAGCCGCCGCCACATGGGCCAACTCCGTCTGCGCCTGCCCCACACACACACGAATCACATACTGACCCCGCAACTTCGTATGCGTCAAATACAACGCCCCACTCTCATTCAATGTCGTCACAATCCCCTCATTAATCTCATCCCCACCCACATGCCGAAAGCAGACCAAATTAAGCGGATGTGGCGCCACAATCTCAAAATCAGCCTCGGCCGCAATCCATTCCGCCAACATCTGCGTCAACGCCACATGCCGCCGCACATGCGCCTGCAACCCTTCCACCCCATAATGCCGAATCACAAACCACAACTTCAACGCCCGAAACCGCCGCCCCAACGGAATATGCCAATCCCGATAATCAAATACCGCCCCCGCTTCCGTCGCCTGATTGCGCAAATATTCCGGCAAGATGCTCAACGTCTGAATCAACGCCGCCCGCTCGGCCACATAAAAACAGTTACAATCAAAATTAGTAAACATCCATTTGTGCGGATTAAAACAGTAACTATCAGCCAACTCTAAACCCGCCTGCAAATACCGAAATTCAGGACACAACGCCGCCGTCCCCGACATCGCCGCATCCACATGTAACCACACCCCCTCCGCTTGGCAAATCGCCCCAATCTCGGCCAACGGATCCATCCCATTCGACGACGTCGTCCCCACCGTCGCACACACCATACACGGCACCAACCCCGCCTCCTTATCCGCTTTAATCTGCGCCGCTAACGCTTCTGGTATCATCCCAAATTCATCGTCCACCGGAATCGAACGCACATTTTGGCGCCCGATGCCTGCAATCTTGGCCGCTTTCTCCAATGATGAATGGGTTTGGGTGGAGGCATAAACGGTTAAACGGCCGTTCCCCCCCTCCTCATTCACCCGATACCCCGTCGCCCGCTCCCGCCCCGCCAACAATGCACACAATGTCGCATCCGACGCCGTATGCTGAATCACCCCACCACCCGCCCCCGATGACAAAAAGCGCTCCGGCAATCCCAACATCCCCACCAACCAATCCAACACATGCGTCTCTAGCTCTGTACACGCCGGACTCGTCAACCACAACATCCCCTGCACCCCCAAACCCGCCGCCAACAGCTCACCCAAAATCGCCGGCCCCGATGCATTCGCCGGAAAAAAAGCAAAAAAGTTCGGTGATTGCCAATGGGTAATGCCCGGCATAATCAACGGCTCAATATCGGCCAAAATCTTCTCAAAATCTTCCCCCGTCTGTGGCACCTCGGCCGGCAACCCCGCCCGAATCTCCCCCGGCGCCACTTGTGACAATACCGGCAACTCCCCCACCCGCTCCTGATAATCCGCAATCCAATCCACCACCATCCGCCCATACCGCCGAAACTCATCTGGACTCATATGAAAATTAGGTACATCACCCATTTCAATCTCTCCTTCATTTACACGCTATTACCTACTAACAAACAAGAGTAGATTGTACACTATTCATTCAATTATCAGAAAGCGACGGCAATTTTAACGGATCGCGCATTACCAACCCATGTTGATTATCAACGTATTCAAAGAAAGTGGCCACAAGACTAACGAAAGTCGTATTACGCCAGCTTGTGACCACAACAGACAGTTATGGGGAACCACCCACAATAGGCATATGAAATACCCCAACACGATTAGGTGCTGCTAGAACAGGCCCGGTGTCGACCCCATACAGCTCGTAGTAACTGTTCATAACGGGGGTTGACGTCGTACTGCTGGTGGTTGTCGTCGTTATGAATTCTGTATAGCCACTGTAAGGGGAGCTACTTGACCAGACGGCGTAACTCGCATAAGCGGCATCATTCCACAGCAAGGTGAAATCAGCTTTGTCGGAACTTAATTGTCCGTTAAAGGTCAATTGTCCCGTTAAGCCGTAAATTTCAGTGGCGGCGAGGCCACGGCTGTAGATGCGGATGTCGTCTAGGCGGCCGAGGAAGGGATATTTAACGGCACTATTGATGCCTGTATGGAAATTTGTATTTTCGCCTGTGTTCCCAATCGTCACATTCCCCGTATGACGCGAGATGCGCGTCCCCTCCGCTTGCCCCACTAAGTTACCATCAAGATAAAGCTCGATAGCGTTCGGTTCAAGCGTCGTGGTCGCCGAGATGACAAGGGCGACATGATGCCATTGATTACTACTGATGGCCGTGGTACTGATCCATGACCCGCTCCAATTATTGACATTGCTCCAAGCACCAGCATATAAAGCACCTTGATACAGATAGATATTCAACCCATTGACACCTGCACCTTGCTCATAGATAAGTTGGAAGTCACCATCTTTATCGTTGGTATTGAACCAAGCGGTGACGGTGCGATCTGGGAGCTGATTAGCCAAGTTGAGGTCAACATGACCGGGGACAGAGACCTCATCATCACTACTATCTAGTTCTAATGAGTAGCCAGAGCTAAATCGGCTGGGGGTGCTGGTGGCATAAGTTGGTGTACCGAGTAAAGTACCCGTGTGATTGTTGCCCGTGATGTCGATGGCCGTGGTGCCATTCCCTTCATCAAATGTCCAATGGGCAATGGGATCGGTGCGTAGAATTTTGAGGAAGTAAGGCAGTGACACCGTTTCTTGACCAACAGCATCTTTGGCGGTGATGAGCAGATAGTAATAACCAACGGGTAAGGTGGGCGTGTAGCTCCAACTGGTGCCGTTGAGCGTAGCCACTTCAACCGTCGCATTGCCACTGTTGAAGGCAGGATACGCTTGGATGGTGACGCTTTGGACACCCGCATTGTCGGTGACGGTGCCGGCCAGCACTTGTTCAGTTAAGTTGTCGTATTGTAGATTGTCGTAGGTGGTAACGTTGAGCACAGGCGGAACAATATCGACGCGGGTCGTGTACCAGCCGGTGGTGGTGACATTGCCGCCGTAATCGGTGGCACGGAAGCGGAGGGTATGATTTTGATAATCATCGGTTGGCAGTGGCCAGCTAAATACCCAGGATTGTTTACCCCCGTCAAGGGCCGTGTTGAGGCTAACGGGCAGCCACGCAGCGGTATCGGTATCAATTTGGGCTTCGACTTTGGCCACGGCCGCCCCACTCGGCACCAAATCATACGCCATCCCCTTAATCGTCGCCACCAAGGTGCCCGTAATCAAAACCGGCACCGTTGGCGTAATCAAAGGTGCATCCGTGTCGATATTGAATGTCATCATAGAGTTGCTACGATTGCCGTGATAATCGGTGGCCCGTACATAGAGATCGAATGTCGCTTGCGGCGCTAAACTGGCCGGAACGTTGAGTTCGGTGCTCCATTCTTGCGTACCCGTCACTGGTGTCCAGATATTGTTGTCAGCGCTGATTTCAACCAAAGCCACACCTGTACCAAAGCCATCATCGGCGGTACCGATGAGTTCCGTCAAGCCAGTAGCTACGACATTAGCCGGGTTAGTATTGATAGTTGTCTGCGGCGCAACGATGTCAACAGTATGGGTGATGACATTAATAACAGGTAGCGGCAACGTTGTGGTAAGTTGCATTGTGTTGGTGATGGTGGTGATGCCTGTCAGGTCACTATCGAGTTGGGCGGTAATGGTTATTAGGTGGGTCGCACCGGAGGCGAGGGTGGGGATGCTAAGCGTCCAGCTATCGGTGGCGGTACAAGCGGTGCAGGTGGCACCGGTGACGCTTTGGTAACTCAGGCCAGCAGACGCGCTCAGTTTGAGGTTGAGGCTGTTGGCCGCTCGCTCGCTGACATTTTCTAAAGTAGCCACATATTCGATGATATTGTCACTACTAACTGTGTCTTGGGTTGGTGGATTGGAGGTGGTGTTCATGTCGACGAAGGGGAGTTGGCTGGCCGTAGGGAGGCTGAGTAGGGATGTATTATAATCACCCCCCACAATTTCCCACTCATAATATTGCGTGAAGTTACCATCAAGGGTGTTGTTGGTAGGGAAGGCGGTCCAAATATCACCAACATCATTAGTAGCGAAGGCGAGTAAGCGATAATGATTAAAAGTGGCTGTATTGCCGATACCCAATTGGATTTCTGTTTCAGCAAACAAGACATTTTGTTGCGTTTCTAGGAATCGGCCATTTACCCAATTGGCACCATCATAGCGCCAACTTTTGTTAGCTATATTTTCGCTATCGGTGACGCGGACAGCATGATCGGCAGCGAAGGGCAGGGCAACTGTGCCGCTGACTGGTTGATTGGTACCCGCCCCATCAATAACATCCCAGTAAAGCCACAATTCGCCATCTTCGTCCCACGCCGCACCTTGCCAGGCTAAAAAGGTTGAATAAGCATCCCAAGTAGCATACAATTTTTGTGTGGTTTCGGGGCGTTCATCCTCGCCCAATAGCTCCGTGGCCGTGAGCCATTCATTATGAGCAATATCCATCATACCGTCGATACTGAAATTAAGGCTTTGCAGAGCACCACCCCAAGGCACATCATAAACCTGCCCCGATTTCCACGGCCCAATCGTATCATAAACGAGATTACCAGCCTCATCACCACTACCTATGTGGTAATACCAATCGGAGACCTCACCCGTTGTCATGGATCCTGAGGTCGTGTACTTATTAAACGATGGCACACCAACCCCATTCGTTTGCCCGCTCAGCACTTTTGTAACGGCATAACCACTGCCATCAGTAGGCGCCGTCCAACTGACCGTTATTGTCTCACTCTTATCAAGATGTGACTCTATCGGATAGTCTGATTCATAAAAGAGAGGAAGATAGGTGGGGCGGATGGCGGTGTCAATGGTCATGGTGAAGTAACCGGTACCGACAAAGCCAGAATAATCGAAGGCACGGACTAAGACAGCGAAAGTTGTCGCATCCCAGCCATCAGGCACTTCCCATTGGTAATAGAAGCCGCCATTGGTTTCCATACTTGTGAAAGTGCTGACGTTGTTATCCCATGTTTGACCACCGTCAAAACTTAATTCATAACCACTGATACCGGAACCGCGTTCTGGCCATTTGGTTGAATCGTAGTTGAAGTAACTGTTGATGTCAACAGTACCAGAGAGGATGACATTGTAAGGGGGTACCGGTAACTGTTGATCTTGAATGATATACTCATTCACAATCACAGGCGGTCGTGATTCATAATGGTTTCTGTAGTTGGCGCCGGTGTAACTGGTGACAATGGCGCTACTACCTGTATTGCCCGTACTATCGGTGGCAAAGGCTTGGTAATCTAAGTTTTGAGGGGAGAAATCGTTATTGAAATAGATGGCGTAGAAGTCGCGGGGGGTGACGCCATCCGGTTGCCAACTGTTGACCGCCCATTGCGCGGGAATGCGTTGCCCTTCGACGGTGAAGTAAATATCTTCGATATCGAGGGAATTGCCCACATAATCGGTGACAGCGCCTTCTAAGCGCACCATCGCATTGCTGGCATAGGGGCCATAATTGACGACGTTAAGGGTTACGACAGGGATGGTACTGCCATCCACGGCCACAAACGCCCCTTCATACCAAACATCACTATCCAACTCACCATTGCCCACCGAGTCTGTCGCCCGGCTGTAGATGCGATGCGTACCTGTCGTGGCAGCGGTATAGTTGGTATGCCAATAGGTGAAATTGGCATCGGGAGTGGCAAGGGTAGCGAGGTTCCAACTTGAAGGCAGGGTACTGCTAATCGGCGAGTTGGGGTCAGCAACGGGAACAATGGCGTATTCAACTTCGCCTACGCCAATATTTTTGGTAGCTACGGAGAGGTCGGCTTGGCCCATCAATACGGAAATGGGGGAGCCGATTAGCTCGTCCCAGCCGAGATCAGCTTTGAAGCCGCCACCGGCGGGGACGGCCGAGCCGGGAGAGGCGACATCTAAAGCTGGTGAGTTAGCTGTCAGTTGCGCATAGGGGCCGGTTAACAGCGGGTCGACACCGATGATATCATAGTAGCTGGGGACGACGTTGGTATAGTTAAGGGTGTTGTAAAGGAGATTGTTGTAGGTAAAGATAGCGGCCGTGCCGTCACTACCGAAGTAGCCAGGGCCATCCGCTTGCAGACCGGTGCCATTGTGGGCGATAATGTTGTTTTCGAGGGAAAGCCAATTGTATTGATAGTAGGCATGAGCACCAACTGTATTGGAGACGATAGTATTGAAATTGGCATCACCACTGGTCCGTTTGGTGACGGAAATACCGGTATGGTTATTGATGATGAGATTATAGGTCACGGAGTAACTGTGCCCAGTACGCAAGGCGACCCCAATCGGTTTGGCGCCATCGCCAGTTAGGGTGAAGCCAGAAATGGTGCTGTAGGCACTATTTTGGGCGGTGACAGCGGGGCCACCATTACCGATAATGGTCGTTTGATCAGCACCACTACCGAGAAGGATGAGACTAGTGGAGATAACCACCGATTCAGTATAAACACCAGGACCAACACCAACGGAGAAGCGCACTGGCGTATCGGAACGCAGGGCGACGAGGCTGTCTTGGGCGGCATCGACGGCATCTTGGATGCGGCCAAAAGCGTCGATACCCCAAACGAGGCCGTCGTTGTCACAGGTAGCACAATACTCTTTGGCGGCGGCGAAGCCAGTACCCGTTTGCTCACGGTGCCCGATATCGATGAAACGGCCTGAGCCAACAGGAGCGGGATCGCCCGGCGAACCGGCATCGATGACGGGAGATTCGAGCAAGACGCTGAAATCGTTTTGGCCGATGCTGGTAAAGAGCGGGTTGCTAAAGATTTCGCTACCATCCGTTTCATTAGGTGAAATATCGGTACCATTGCCCCAGTAAAGGTTATACTGATGCCGTTTGAGGGCGGCACACCCTTGGTACTCGAGAGCGGTTTCCGTGTGATAGGCAAAAATGGTATTACGTACATCGATGCTAGCGCAGTTGGTGGCGATAAGGCCGTTGTCGTTAAGGACAATGGTATTATTCCTGAGATCGAGGTCAGTGGTGGCGCCATCGAGGGCAAGGGCCGTGCCGGTGTCGCGGATGATGAGGCGGCTCATATTGATGTTAGCCGCACCATTACGGACATCAGCACCAGTAATGGTACCATCACCGATGAGGGAAAGGTTAGTGACGGCACTACCAGTAACACCGTCGATGGTGACGATGGCGTTGTGATTACCGGTTGTCGGCGCTTGAAGGTAGGTGCGGTCGGCCCCAGAGCCGGCGACGATGACATTGTTGGTTAGTGTAATCGCTTCGACGTAAATACCAGGTTCGACGAGGATGCGGGGGGCACCACCATCAATCGCTTCTTGAATGCTACTGTAATCACTATCAGTTGAGGTACCCACATAGGCTTCGGGAATGACGATATCGTTGTAGACGTATAGTTCGTCGATAAGGCCGGTGAAGGGATAGCCGCCGGTGCCAACGATATTGCCAGTATGGAAGCGGGTATCACCGCGCAAGTCGCCAATGGCGATGGCTGCAGCGTGGGTGGCCAATTGAGCCCCTGGTTGGCTGTCGATTAAACGGCCGTTAACATAAAAGCGTAACGCATCTGCTTCAGGCCCAGTAGTCGAACTACTATTAAGAACCAACGTCAACCGATTCCATTGCCCCTCCTCAATAAGGGTGGAACTGATCCAAGTTCCAGGCCAACTATTGGTGTCACTCCAAGCCCCCCCATAAACGGCACCATTATAAATGTAAATATTTAAGCCATTACCAGCCCCACCTTCTTCCCACAAAATTTGGGGGGTGGTGGTGGTCAACGGGCTTGTTGGTTTTACCCACAGAGAGACGGTGCGTTGGCTGTAACCCGTAGCGGTATTGATATCAATACTATTGGGGAAATCAACGCGATCATCGACACCATCAAATTGAACAGCGTAATGATTGGTGGTGAGCAGGGGTGCTGAATCAGTTGTCCACAGAGTGCCGTTGGTGAGCGTACCATCGTGGGCGGGAGTGACAGCATCGGCGGCGGTCAGGCCGGTCCCTTCTTCAAAGTCCCAGTAGGCAACGGGGATAGCGTTAGCGTTGTGGACGGTGGTGGCCCAGTTGCCGACTGTTTTTGTTTTGGCCAAAGAGCTGTTGTTGACGCTAAAGACCATTGGACTTTGGGGCAAGGCATTCCCACTCACCGAGGCGGGGCGGGCTTGTTGAAGAGGGGCGAACGCTTGAGCGGTAGCGCTGGGAACGAGGAGAAGATCGGCGGAGGCATCGCCGGCAAGGTCGGCGGCACCGGTCGAGAAAGCGGAAGCAGCCGAATCAACATTGGCAATGGTGGCGGCGATATTGGTGAGGTCATTACCATGGATGAGGTAGGCGTCACCATCAGCGTTACCGATGAGGAGATCACCTTGGCCATCTTTGTTCACATCCCCCACGGCCGCCACAAACCCCGACAAAGCTGACGGGAAGCCGGAAAGTGGTTGGGTTGCATAAGAGCCACCAAAAACAACTGTTGGCGTGGAACCATTATCGTAGATGAAGTCGCCGATACTGTCATTGTTCATGTCACCAGTCGCATGAATGGTAGGGCTGAGGTCACTACTGGTGAAGGTGGCGATGGCCGCGGTTGTGTCGAGTGTATTGCGGCCGAAACGGGTCCAGCCCCCACCACCAGCAAAGAGGTAGACTGTGCCATCGAGAGCGATGGCGAAATCGTCGATGAAGTCACCGGTGACATCGCCAACGCCAGCAAGGGAGACATTGGTAGCCGTGGTGTTGAGCATAGCGGCGGCTTCAGAATTAGCGATAGTTTGGCCGTAACCACTGGTGTTACCAGCAATCAGATAGATTCTATTGCCTGTGGCCGTCGTGGCCTTAACCAGGAAATCAGCGAGGCCATCTTGGTTGACGTCACCAGCGTAAGCGATACTGTCAGGGTCATTAACTGTGAAGGTGCTCCCATCTGTGACGACGACCCTTGTCCAGTAACCAGTTTTGGGGCCCGTTAAGGATTGATTACGACCTAAATCGGCACGTGTACCATAGATGAGGTAGAAATGGTTGTTAGCAGGATCGCCGATGATGAGGTCTTCGGCTCCATCTCCATCGAAATCACTGATTGGTTCGATGACAGAGCCAATGCCAGCACCGCTAGCGCCGATGTAGCCAGGGCCGTGTTCGGCAAGGAACTCATATTCGTTGAGAGCGGGGATGGCCCAGCCACCGGGCGCACCGCGGACGATATAGACTTTGCCAGTGCCGTTACCGACGGCCGGCAAACCGATAGCGAGGTCACTGAGACGGTCACCGTTGAAGTCACCGATCCAAGAGACGGTGATACCGTTGTCACCATCGTTGATGCCACTGGGTTGGAGCCAAACGGTAGCATCGTCGATGCTATCAAGGTTGCCTTGGAGGTCGACGGGGCCGGGAACTTGGGGATTGTTGCCGGCATCGTTGGCGATGCCGGTGATGGTGAAGGGGGTACCAGCGGCGACTTGAGGGGGATTGGCGGAGGTGAATTGGCGGTCAATGAGCTCGGCCGTAGGCGGAAGCAGGTCAATGAAAAGGGTTTGGGAGAAATAGCCAATGTTACCGTAATCGTCATAGGCACGAAGTTGGAAGAGATGTTCCCCTTGGGCACTGACGCTGTTGTTCGGCAAATTCCAAATCCCTTCCCAATCAGTACTGAGAGGCAATGTGTCGGTCACGAAAATGGTGCGCCACGGCTGGTTATTGGGGCGGAGTTGGATAACACTAAGGCCCGAATAGTTATCGGTGACGGTGCCACTGATAGGGATGGTACTGGAGTAGGCTTGGCCGGGGGCGATGGTTGTGTTTTGGGGATAGTTGGAGGTGATGACGGGAGGGAGGCTGTCGACGGTAACGTTGATGGAGGCCGGAGTGCTGGCGTTACCAACAGCGTCATAGGCGATGGCCGAGACGGAGACAACACCTTGATCGGGCAAATCCCAAGTGTAGGCCCAAGGGGTGGCGCCGGTGGCGGTATAGGTGCCAGCGGGGACGGTTACTTCAACACGATCAATCCAACTATGTTCATCTTGGGAGAAGCCACCCATGACGTAGAAATCACCATTGAGGATAGTGCCGGTGTAGGGGTCAGTGAGTTGGATGGTTGGGGGGGTGTTATCTTGGTAGTAGGCAAGGGTTTGGGTAAGGGTCTGCCAGACGCCGTCTGTGTCGATGTAAGGGAAGCTGAGGTCGAAGGTATCTTGGAGGGTGCCGGCCGAGGCTTGAGCGGTCATAGTGGCGTTAAATTCTTGGGTGAAGAAGAGGGGGTTTCCACTAAAATCCCACCAATAACAGCCGTTACTGGAATTGGTAAAAGGTATGACATCGCCGGTACGAGCAAAGGTAACATTGTTGAGAGCGGGCAAACATAGGGAGAGGGTGCCGGTGAGCGGGAAGGCACTGTTGTTGGCTAGCGTGATATCAGCGGTGACAGTTTGGCCGCTGGCGCGGAAGATGCCGCGTTCAGAGTTGGGGCTAATGAGCTGGTCATAGCCGATGAGGGCGATGGCGGGAGTATCGTTGGGGCCGTTGGGGCCGCTACCGTTTTGTTTTTCACTGCCATCCATGGCCCGGTCACCATCGGCGTCAGGGAGGAAGGGATCGCTGAAGGTCCAATAGCTTTGACCAGCAACAGTGATAAACCAGCCGCCCCCGACCCATGCGGAGCCGTTCCAATGGTAAATTTCTTCACCGTCAGAGAGGCCATCGTAATCGGTGTCGTAGTTGCTAGGGTGGGTGTTGTACATGAGTTCATCGTAATCGGAGAGGCCGTCATTGTCAGTATCGGCTAAGAAGGGGTCGAGGCCGAGTTCGGTGCCGAGGTTGATTTCGTAACCATCGAGGATGCCATCGTTGTCGGTATCTGGATCATTGGGGTTAGTACCGATTCTGACTTCTGTTTGATAGTTGACCCCATCAAAATCAGCATCAGATTTATTGATGGCGCGGCTTGGGTTGGTGTGTTCAGTGGTGAAGATCTCCCACGTGACGAGTTCATCGAGCGTGCCAGGTAAGACATCGAGGTAGACGATGACCTCGTCCCAGCGATCCTCCGCGGGCAGATCTGCCGGCAGATCGGTTGTTTCCGTTTTATTTTCGCACACCTCGCGGACATAGCATTCTTCGTAGATTGTTTTAGCAGTCATTTTGTATCTTAAGACTATGTAGGAATCGATACTCGGTTCGTTAAAGGTAAAATCTAGGCCGATTTGGTTTTGACAAACATAGGCATCACTGTAGTAAGGGCCGTCGTAGTTGGTGTAATATCCTTCTTGGCATTCATTTATGGAGTTGTTACGTTCAGCGACAGTGATATTGGTGCTGGCATCCCCTTCGAGCCAGCCAAGGAAGTCACTTTGGCTGAGTTGGCTTTCACCACCACGAACAGGTTCGATGTAACCGATGAAGGTGTCTCTGAGTTGGAGGGTACTGCCAACTTGAAGGCCATTACCAACGATGCTGGAGGTCACACCAGCGTATTCAAAATTAAGGATACGGGTGTAGGCATCGACATTGTAGAAGGTGGTAGCGACACTTTCGGTGATGGTGGCCGTGATATCGAGTTCTTCACCAATAGCGCGGGCAATTAATTCCACAATAATTACCGCAATAGCAAAAATTAGCAGGAAAACGGCACCGATAGCAAATAGGCCAATGATAAAGGCAGCTACAGCAAAAACGGTTGAGGTAATAGCTACCGCTAAAGCAAAATCCTTTTCATAATCATAAAGACTATCAAATTCAGCATAGGTCGACCAAGCAAGGTAAATGTCATATCCTAATGCAGCAAGGCTTAGAGCCGTACCTAGCCCCTTGATCACTTTTCCGATTGTGTTGCTATGGGAAACAAAATAACGCCCCAATTTCACTTTGGTACGGGGAATAAAACTGCCTTTGACGCGTAAGCCGAGGGTGATGCCTTCGTCTACAAAACCAGTTGAATCGAGCAAACCTTGGCCGATATCGTCAATCCATTGCGCCCAACTGCGAATCATGACGTGGGTACTGCTGGCAAAACTATTGGCTTGGAACAGGGCGACACTGCTCCACATATAATAGATATTATAAGCAAGCTCAAGCCCTGATTGGATATAAAAAATGGTATTACTGATTTGATTAACTTCATTGTAATAGTCGTAAAAAGATTGCGTGTCAGCAAAAACCATGCCAGCATTTTCAACAGCAAGGCGGTTGGTTTCGATGATATAAGCAATGGCATCATCAATATGGGGATTGTTTAAGAAATTAATAATATCAACATCGTTCACCTCTTCGGGCATAATGTCGACACCATCAAAGGACATAATGTTGGAGAGAGTGCTCATCCAGCGGCGAACAAGGGCGATATAGACAAGACGTAGTTGATCTTCGGTAAGATCGGGGTAGTCTGCTTGGAGGGTGGTGAGGGTAGTGGATAGGTCGTCGTAGCGGTTGGCGATGGCAAGGGCCCATTCATCGATATCGGTTGAGCGCCATTGGCTACCATCATATTTATAATGGGAGAGGTTTAAACTCCGGGTGGAGGCCACGGGGATATTGCTTAGATTAATACGGAAATGGTTGTCGGCAAGTTGTTCGGCATCGGTTAGGGTGGCATGACCGTTATCGGTTTGGATGACGGTAGCAAGGGAAGCGAGGGTGCCATCGGTGGGATAGCTATTATCGGTTAAGAAAGTGGGAATCGCTTCGACCATATAGCCGACGAGTTCATCATAATGGTGAGGACGGTCAAATGAGGGTGGGGTGTAAATGGCAACATCGGTAGTGGGCAGGCCCCATGTTTGGGTAATGGTTGAGGTGGGATTGTTATAACGGGAGGCGAGGTTGTTGATGGTGACGTTGTGGGCAGACATAAATGTTGCTTCAAGCGTGTGCATTAATTGGAAGAGGTCGCGATCATCATTGGGAGTGTTGGGGGTGCCGAGGAGGGCAAAATTGGTGTCACGTACTTTGGTAACTTGCAGACCCGCAATGCGGAAGGCATCTTCGACATAGAAACCGATAGAATCGTTACTAGTTATCGGTTCATTATCGACATATTCGGTATTTTCCATCATCACATTCCAGACAAGCTCGATTTTAGTCCAGTTGATTTCGTCAATCGTTGAGGGGTCGTAGGCAATTTTACCGGAAAAGGCGGTGATTTGACCGCCGGTGCTAATAGGGGTGAGAGGGATGAAGAGGGCGTAGGTGCCTGAGCCGAGGTAGGAATGGCTAACGCCGTAATATTCCGCTAGTTCAAAATATGGACGGTCTTTGGTTGTTACTTTGAGAAGGGGAACCAAGGAGACATCATCACGGGTTCTATCTGGATCTTGGATAGTGCCTGTAAATTCTGTAGGCCAATCGAATTTAGAGGTGACAAAACTGAGGTGGGATTGGTCTTGGGGTTGGACATGGAGTTCGATGTATTGATAGCCATTAGGGAATTCGCTTTTTTCGAGGGTGGTTTCAAGGGAAAAGGATGCTTGGTAGCTGGTGACATTGTTGGGTTCGAGATCATCACGGTCGAGGACGCCGTCGCCATCGTTGTCGAAATCCCAAAAGTCGGGGGTACCGTCATTGTCGCTGTCGATGTTACTGGTGAGGCCATAAGGGGCGGGCCATTCCATGTAATCAGAGATACCGTCACCGTTGCTGTCAGGGAGGAGAGGGTTGGTGTAGAAGGTGGTGAGGGTGCCGAGGGTGTTGGTGTAGACGTAGCCTTGGATTTCGAGGGTGTCGGTGATGCCATCGCGGTCGCTATCATAGTAGTTGGGGTCGGTACCGAGGCATATTTCGGCGGCGTCAGGGGTACCATCATTATCGGAATCGATAAGAGGGGAGCCGTCGGGGTCGCAGGTATTGATTTCTTCTTGGAGGCGGGCAGAGGTGGGGCGGCGGTCTGAGGAGTTAGAGGGAGAAGTGGGAATGTTGAGAGCCGTGGCGAGGTCAGTGGGAGCAGGGATGGCATCAAGTTCGTTGGCATAGGCGAGAGGTTGGAGGAGGGGCGAGAAGAAAAGGATGAAGATAATAAGGAGGGGGATAATGCGGGAGAGGACAGGGTAGCGATGAGTGTTGATGAGGAAGTAGAAGGCAATGAGGGTGAGGAGGAGGAGGAGAAAGGAGAGGGTGTAATTTGTGATTTGTGATTTATTATTTGTGATTTGTGATTGGAGAGATGTTTCTAATGGCAAGGTTGAGGTGCTAGGTGCTTCAATTGCTTGCTCGGAAGTTGATGAAGAGTTGAGGGCAGCGATGGGAAGGGCCGAGGGGGAGAGGGAGGTATCGAAATGATAGTCGACAGTAATGTGTGAGCGGGTGGCGTATTGTTCACTAGAATTGGGGAAGTGGAGGTCGAGGATTTGGCGTTGGGGGTAGCCGTCTTGGTCAATCCAGAGTTCGCCGGAGCCGGTGATACCGACGAGAGAAGGTGGGGTTTGGACAGGGTGTTTGCGTGATTCGGCATCTAGTTGGCTTCGGATTTGTTCACGGATGTGGTTGGTGTACGCTTCACTATTGAGTTTGAAGGTGTAGATGGTTAAATCGGGAAAATCGGGATGGGGGTAACTATCAAGCTGTTCGGCAGCTTTGAGATAGCTTAAAAAAGTGCCGTCTGGGGTAGTACTGCCGATAGGGTTGTCAATGAGCGTACGTTTACCCTCTTAAATCAGATAGGTATCTAAACCATCTTGCTCAATGGTGATGGGTACTAATTGGGTGGCCGCTTCAAATTTAAGATCAAGCCTAGCAAAATCAGGTAATATAACCTCACCAGTAATAAATGAATCATACCGGTTTTCTTGCTGGCCAATATTAGCCGGAATCGGTTGGGGAATGAGGGTTTGCTCTATCTGCGCTGTAAACTTATATGCGCCTGATAGTTCGACCTGCTTGGCAATCAGTTGCCAAATAGGTGGTTCTTTTTGCTGAGCCAATACATCCCTTGGCATAAAGGGCGATAACATCATCATTGCAACCAACAAAAATATAATTTTATATTTTGTACACATAACATCCTCTCCTACGATTTATAATAGTCAAGTCATATTTTACTTGTTTTCTGCTTAATGGGGAGGGTTTATTACCAAAATTGGGCAATAAACCAATTGTATTCAGGCTTGGCTCATCAGTGAGCATGAAATAGGCAACTTGGTATTTATCAACCATAGTTGGTATTATATAAATAGTGTGTGACATGAGTGTGACATCACAACACAACCTAGCTTTCAAAAACAAATTTGAGATATAAACATGCAAAAATTTTATCTTTTGGGTGAACTAAAAATCGAAGATGATGGGCATGAATCAAAATTGTTGCAAAGCCCTAAAGGGTGTGCCTTAATATCCTATTTGATCGTTACACAAAAACCGAGGCCGACACCCTCGAATATTTTGCTGAACTTGCTATTTCTGAAAAAAACTGGCCAGAAGCCCAAGCTCTTTTAAAAGAAGCAACGGCCATACGCCATAAAATAGAGGGCGAAAAACATCCCGCTATGGTAACCCTATGGCGCCTATGGGGAGACTTCTATCGGGCACAAGAACATTTTGAAATGGCACAAGAAGCTTATGAGCAAGCGATAACTATAGGAAAGTTTACCCTGGACACAAACCATCCCACAATGACACAAATCATAACTCTATTATCAACAATACAAATTCAATAAACCAACCTAATCGCTATCCCCCAAACCATTGATACATCACATGTGCATCCACATACCCCAACCGCCGATGATTAAACGCCTTCGGTAATGTCCCTACAATTTCAAAACCAAGCTTTTGCCACAAACGCAACCCTTTATGGTCCCCACTCACCACCAAATTAAATTGCATCGCTTTATAACCCATTAACTTCGCCTGTGTCAACGCATGCAAACACATCCGCTGCCCCACCCCATGCCCCCGCGCCGACCGTTTCACCATAAACGCGGCCGTACACACATGCCCTCCCAAGCCTGGCTGATTCGGTGCCACATAATACGTCCCCACAATCCGATTGCCCACCTCGGCCACAAACGTCACCTGCGGTTCAATCATCCACAACCGCTCCGCCATCACCCGATCCGTCTCCGGTGCATACGCATACGTCTCCCCCGCCTGCACCACCTCATGAAAAATAGGCCAAATCAACTCAAATTCATCCGTTTTCGCTTGCCGAATATCCATGATACACCTAACCGTTCACGCCACTGGTCAATAATGTCTATTATTGTAATCACCCCACCCCCATCTGTCAAAAGCTCCCCCCCATCACTCACTCTGCATCACAAAAAAGAAAAACCCTTGCTCTACCGTCTCCACCCCAAACTCGGCCAACATCCGCAACACCTGCGCCCGATGATTCGTCCCATGATTACAACCCGCTACCAACATCTCCCACGCACACGTCCTCGCCATCTTCCCCTCCCCCTTCGGAATCTCAAATGGCCGCAACCAACCCGCATCATCAACCCCTTCCACAAATGCCAACAACGCCGCCTCCAACTCATCCCACTTCGCCCGCAAACTCGCTCGATCAGAATACATCTCTTGATTAAATGCCGTCGGATCATCCTTCTGTGGAAACCCTCCCCGCACCGCATACGGCGTAAACCAATCACTCTCCATCAAATGATACATCTGGTTATAAACCGACCCATGCGAATACGTATCATCCTGAAAAAACTGCTCGTCACTTAACCGCTCCACACAATCCCACACTTGGCGATTCGCCCAAATATGATAATCAGTATATCTTTTTGCCATCTCTTTATTCATCTTATCTTCCTTATTGCTGTATATCAAAATCTTTCCGGAAGGGCGGCCTAACAACCACCATTTTCATAGACCTTCCGGAAAGATCCCCTCAAAAAACGACATATATATAAATCAAACTCAAACATTTACTTGAATCATTATAAACTTTGACCTAACGTCAAAGTCAACCCCTAAATCCCCCCACCCAACAACAGCCCACTGCCACGCTTCGCCACCGGAAACTGAATCTCAATCACACTCGCCTCCGGCTCGGCCGGCCACCCCAATTCCAACATAATCTCCCGCCCCGCCCCCACAATCTCATACCCATTCGCCTCAATCCATTGTCCCAACCGATTATAACTCACCCCCCCATTCGCCCACCCCTCATGAATCACACTCGCTACCAAATCATACGCCGGTAACAAACCCATCGACAACTGATAACCAGCCTCTAAATCAACGGCCACTAACTCCCCACTCGGCACCAAATACCCCACTTCCACATCCATCGGCCCCTCCCGCAACTGCTCATCATGCAAAATATAAACCGATGAGCCCAATTGCCGTCGTCCCCCCCGCGGCAACCCCCTCTGCATCAACCCAAAAACATACTCAAGCTCCTCATAATCCATCAACCCCCGATACGTAAACACGCGATAAGCAGGCACCTTCTTCAACACCACATTTAACGGCCCCGCTTCACTTTCAATATGCTCCAACCGAATCTCCACCTGCCGCAATCGTGCCAACTCATCCTGTAACGTCTGCTCAATCTGCGCCTTCCGCATCAATAACATCCCCCGAATCTCATCACCATTAATCTCCCCCGCCACCATCCGCTGAATCTGCTCCAAACTCAACCCTAACTCTTTCAACGCCAAAATCCGATTCAACCGCGGTAGCTGCGCCGCCGTATAATACCGATACCCACTGTCCCCATCCACATGTTCCGGCTGTAACAAACCCAACTTATCATAATATCGCAACAACCGTGTTGACACCTGCGCAATCTTTGAAAATTCACCAATCCGAAACATAAACCACCCTCTCAAAAATCATATCATCATAACGCCTATTTTCATTTCCAATCAAACCGAAAAATCAAACAATTGGCACCATCCACATTCTATTGGCATACATTATAAACCTTAACCCTACGTCAACGTCAACGCAAAATCATCACCACTTCATCAATCTCTTCCCCTCGGCCCAACGCCATCCCCCGCTCCATTCCCCACCGCTCAAAACCACACTTCGCCAATACACGCAACGATCCATAATTATCATACGCTACTTGCGCGTATAACGGCCGTTCCCCCACCTCCTCCAAAAACAACCCCAACCCCGCCGTCGCTATCCCCCGCCCCCACCAATCACGCCCCAACCAATACCCCACCTGCCGCCGCCCAAACATATCAAAACACAAAAAACTACCCGCCACCTTCCCCTTAACCAGTACCACCCGTGCCACCACCCCTTCATCTCCCAAAATCCGCGCCCACTTTGCCTCAAACGCTTCCCGATCCGTCGGGTCTTTCGCCGTAAATGCCGCCATATAGTTCGCCTCTCTATCCAACTGATACGCAAACAAAAACGGCAAATCCGCTTCCATCACCGACCGCAACCTAATTTCATCCTTCATCTTCTACCTCGCATCCTCCAGTAACCATTTCAGTAAACGCCCCCCCAACATGTCCCGATTGGCC
>DATHYN010000284.1:0-7239 GCA_035459145.1 Anaerolineae bacterium
GATTACACCCCCCACCTCGACCGCCTCTGGAAACCCACCCTCGGCATCATCAAATTCATCTCCCCCGGCCCTTGGGTCTTCCTCCCCTTCCTTAGCGGCCTCGGCCACCGCCAAGACCGCCAACTCATGGACGAATACTTCTACCAACTCATCAGCCACCGCCGCCAAACCCCACCCCCCACCGACGAAACAACACCCGACCTACTCACCACCCTCGTCCACCACACCGACTGGGACGACCACCTCATCCGCGATCAACTCATCACCATGTTCATCGCCGGCCACGATACCAGCACCGCCCTTCTCGCCTGGACCCTCTACCTCATCGGCTGCCATCCCCAAACCGCCCACAAACTTCATGACGAAATCGATACCGTCATCGGCTCGGCCGAGCCCCAAG
Organism: Anaerolineae bacterium; assembly: GCA_035459145.1. Taxonomy (GTDB): domain Bacteria; phylum Chloroflexota; class Anaerolineae; order Promineifilales; family Promineifilaceae; genus DATHYN01. Next base: position 401 of record DATHYN010000284.1, read on the forward strand.
CCCACCACCTCCCCCAACTCAAACAGCTCGACCATGTCATCAAAGAATCACTCCGCCTCTACCCCCCCATCCACATGGGCAACCGCATGGCCGCCCGCGACACCACCCTCCACCAATGCCATATCCCCGCCAACACCCGCGTCATGTACTCCATCTACGTCAGCCAACGTGATGCCAACCATTGGGACGAGCCCCATCAATTCTGTCCCGCCCGCTTCGACCGCCAACAACACAAACCATCCACCGCCTTCAGCTACCTCCCCTTTGGCGGCGGCCCTCGCAACTGCATTGGGGCCACCTTTGCCCAAATCGAAGCCAAAATCGTCCTCGCCCGCATCCTCCAACGTACAAAACTCACCTTAACCCGCCCCAAAATCCGTCTCTACATGGGCGCCACCCTCGAACCACGCCCCGGCGTCCTCATGTCCGTCCAATCACGGAGATAACTGATGACTTATTTCAACTTTTTACTTATCTTTGTCATTGCTCCCAGCTTAATAATGGGCGCCTTCGCTTGGTATGACCATCGTCACAACCAGACGCTCCCCGCTGTCCTCACCGCTTATCCCGCCCGCTTCATGCTCCTTGCCCACGTCATCATCGCCGTTGTCTACACCACCCCTTGGGACAACTATTTGGTCGCCACCAACGTCTGGTGGTACGACCCCGCTCTCGTCACTGGCTACACCATCGGCTGGGTGCCCATCGAAGAGTACACCTTTTTCGTCGTCCAACCTATCTTCACCGGCCTCTGGCTCCTCACCCTAGCCCGCCGTTGGCCCCAACTCCTTAACCATGCCCCTTTACCCACCCCCCGCTCGGCCCGCAGTTGGTATGTCACCGCCCTCATCACCCTCATCTGGCTCATTAGCTGTCTCCTCCTCTTTGCCGGTTCCGATGCCACCACATACCTTGCCCTGCAACTTAGCTGGGCCCTATTCCCTATCCTCATCCAACTCACCTTTGGTGCCGACATCCTTTGGCACCACCGCCGTCTCATCGCCGCCGCCCTCATCCCCACCACCCTCTACCTCGCCGCCGCCGACACCATCGCCATCAGCGCCGGCACCTGGACCATCGACCCCGCCCAATCATTGCCTTGGCTCATTGGTGGGATCCTCCCCTTCGAAGAGTTTCTCTTCTTCTTACTCACCAACATCCTCATCGTTTTTGGCCTCACCCTCACCTTAGCTACTGTCAGCCAACCACGTTGGCTTAACTTTGTCCACGCCATGCGTCAAAAATTTGGCCGCTCCACCCCTTCTCGGAGTTCGTTATGAGCCAATATCTAACGAAACCATTCAATAACATCCCTCGGCCCGCCCTCGCCATCATCTTCCTCTGGTTTCTACTGATGACCAGCATCCCCATCGTCCTCTGGCTCACCACCGGCCCACTACCCGCGTCACTCATTACCGCCAGTGTGGTGGTGCAGGCAACGGCCGTTTTTCTCCTCCTCACCCATGCCCAAGGCCTCCCCCACACCCTCGCCCAACTCGGCCTCATCAGCCTCATCACCTTCACCGCCGAATACATCGGCACCCACACCGGCCTCCTCTTCGGCGCCTACACCTACACCGACCGCTTACAACCCCAACTCGGCCAAGTCCCCCTACTCATCCCCCTCGCTTGGTTCATGATGCTCCTCCCCGCCGCCGCCACCATCCACCACCTCAACCTCCCCCGCCATTACGCCATCCCCCTTGCCGCCCTCGCCCTCACCAGCTGGGACCTCCTCCTCGACCCCCAAATGGTCAGTTGGGATTTATGGCAATGGCACAACCCCGGCCTCTACTTCGGCATCCCTCTCCAAAACTTCCTCGGCTGGTTCCTCACCGCCCTCCTCCTCTACACCCTCATCCCCTTCCCCCCCAAAGCTTATCCCGGCGGCCGGCTCCTCTTCACCCTTACCTGGTTCCTCGAAACCTTCGGCCTCGCCCTCTTCTGGGGCCAACCCGGCCCCGCCCTCATCGGCGGAACCATCATGGGCCTCTTCGTCTGGCTCAGCTGGCAACCTCTCCTCACCTCCCCTAAAACACAAAAAAGTGAGCTACTACATCAACAGTAATAGCTCACCTTATTCACAAATAACCGAAACAACCCTAAATTACCTCTACACGTAATTACAATAGCAAATTTGGGGATGGTTCATAATCGATAACCAATCTCTTTACAATTGTCATTCTGGCGAAGGCCAGAATCCACTTATAATCTGACAGCATGAGGAACTTCCCACTCTAGATTCTTTCGGTTACAATCCACTTAATTCATTATCGAACTCAAGTTACTAATACCCCGGAGGCGCATCCGCCTGCGTCATCGCAATCACATAAAACATCGCTCCCGTCGGATCTTGAATCAACGAAAACGTGCCCACGCCTTGCGCTTCCGTCGGTGGCATCATCAACTTCCCACCCAAAGATTCTGCCTCCGCCGCTTTCGCCGCCACATCTTTAACCGCAATATAGATAAACCAACTCGGCGGCATATCACCCCACTCTGGCGCAATCTCCATCAACCCACCGGCCGCTCGGCCACCATTCATAAACGAATAATAAATCGGCTCCTCCATACTTAAATTCGCCTCCCAACCAAACACCTCCCCATAAAACGCCCGTGCCCCATCCACATCATTCGTTACTAGCTCATTCCATACCAAACTATTCGGCACATTAACCAATTTCGCCCCAATATGGTTCTTCGCCTCCCACATACAAACCGTCCCCCCCGTCGAATCTTGAATCACCGCCATCCGACCTTCTTCCATTACATCAAACGGTGGCACCACAATTTTCCCCCCAGCCGCTTCGACCTTAGACACCATCTCGCCCACATTATCAACCGCAATATACGAGCTCCAATAAGATGGCATCCCCATCTCCTTCTGCTCCGCCGACATCTGACTTAATCCGGCCACATCATGCCCATCTTGTTTCAACATCGTATACACACCCCCATCCGGTAACGGCATATCAACAATCTCCCAATCAAATAGTTGACTATAAAAGTTTTTCGCCGCTTCCGCATCCGTACTAGCTAAATCCAACCACGAAAAGGTTCCATGGGGATAAGCTTTCACTACTTGATAATCACGCGCCATCGCTTCAGACATAACATCTACTCCTTGAAATATAATAACCTGAACTCGACTATTCCCCTCTTCCCAACGTCATTTCGAGCGTAATTTTGCCCGTCTTACCCCACTTCAAAACCACCACCTTAAACAGGGCAAAATGAAGTCGAGAAATCCGCCGTAATAGCACTCTAATCAACGTTTGCATCGGCTTAATTAATTATCGAATTCAGGTTATAGTAAACAAAACGATTGGGACATATCACAATTATTCCCAAAAACAGTTTTAACAACACTGAATAGTGTAGCACATATGTTCTTTTTTGTAAACAAATAAATTACCAACAAGCATAACCCCTTCACAAAGTCACGATCCTAATAAAGGCTGTCATACCTACACAAGGCTCCACCCCTAACATCACCATTTCTCTTCGCCAAGCCCCCTCCCTTACTGCACCCGAATCACCCCCAACACCACCAACCCAATCGCCACCGCCTGCCACCCCGTCACCACCTCCCCCAACACCAAAAAGGCCAACAACGCCGTCACAATCGGCGAACTATACACCAACGCATTTAACTGCAACGCCGTCAACGTCTGCAACGCATAATTATAAAACAGATACGCCACCGCCGTGTTGACCACCCCCATCACCATAATCCAAAACCAACCCGCCGCCGTCGCCTGCGGCGCCCCCTCCACCACCATCGCCACCAGCATCATTCCCACCCCCCCAAAAAAGAAGGGCCACGCTGTCAATAAAAATGTCGGAATCGGATAATATTGCGTCGTCTCCCGTCCCAACACCGCAAACAAAACAAAGGCAAATGTCGCTACCCCAATCAAAAACAAACCAAACGGATCCGCTATAAACTGATTGGGCATCACAAACAAACCCAGTCCGATTAAACTAATCAACACCCCGATGATTTGCCGTGGCAACGGCCGTTGTCCCAACCACACCTGCTCCAAAATCAACACCAACAACGGCACCAACCCCATCAACAATGACGCCAATCCCGCCGACAACGTCCGCAACGACCAAAACATCGCCCCCGTCCCCACCATATACGTCGCCACCCCCAATAACGCCAACCGATACCACACCCCCCGCGGCCACTTCTGCCACTCCCCCCGATACCGAATCACCCCCGGCAACAACACCATAAAAGCGATCACATAACGCAACCCCGCCATCGTCAACACCCCCATATCCTCCAAACTAAACTTCACAATCACAAACGTCGACCCCCAAATCAATGTCGCCAACACCCCCGCCCCAATCGCTAACCATCTCTGCCGCTCCTCACCCACTATCACCGAATTCGCCGTTATACTACTCATACCCCACATGCCTCAATCATACCGCCACTCCCGAGCCTGAATCACCCCAAATTTAGTAAAACCAACATTATACACAACTCCCCCCCCACCACACGATCACCCATCAGTACTATCGCTTAACTACCAGCCGTCACCTCAAAACTAAACGTCCCAAAATATTGCGACCGATAACAGTTCAACCCATCTACATAATAATAATGCCCCTCCGCCCCCCCACTCAACCGACCCACATCGGTGTAAGGTGGCGCTTCATCAAACCCTAACGCCGTCATCCCCAAATACGGACTGACACTACTATGGTACACGGCATAAACCAACTCATCCTCAACCCAATCGATCACCACATCATTCCCCACCAACCCCACCGCCGTAATCGTCGTATCACACCGCTCAAAGGCACCCATATCATACCCTCCCGCCTGCGGCCGTGGCATCCCCAACAAATCCACAAACGTCCCCTCATTAACACATACATCCAACGCCGGCGACCCCACCCCTAGCTGATAATCCCCATACCACCGTGACACAAACGACGGATTAATCACCGTCCCACCCACCCCATTCTGCACAATATTACAGGTTGGGCTCGATAACGTCCCCGCCACCAGCACCCCGTCCACATTATCCCACACAATCGAATTATCAATCTGTACCGACGGCCCCGCTAAATCAACCCGCACCGCCGGACTCCCATTCCCCGCTATCGTCGTATGACGCAACGCCAAAATCCCCGTATCCCCCGCAAACCGAATCACATCACTATAACTCGGCGACCACGCCACATTATTCATCATCAACGCATTCGTAAAACCCAACACATTTTGCCCATAAATCCACGACGCGGCCACCGCCCCAATCCCCGCCCGATTATCCCTAAAGCCAACCTGACTGCTCGTAAATGAACTTTCCCGATCCACAAACACCGCCCCCCCAACTTGATCCGCTCGATTATCTTTAAACATCGAACAATGCTCATTCCGAGGCAAAGCCAATGGGGAACAGACGTTTCCATTACTTGTCGACCTAAACTCCACCCAAGAACTGACCTCCAACGCCATCCCCCCACCACCATAGGTAGCCACATTCGAGATCAACTGTGTATACGCTACCTTATAAATGCTCTCTTGCCCATAAATCCCACCCCCTAAACCTGACCCGGAACGCCCCGCCTCGTTATGACGAATAACCACCCCCGATAAATAATTGGTCGTATCTGTCATATTAATCGTGTACAAACCACCCCCATTACCTGTTTCCGTCCAATTGCCAATGAGCAACGGCCGTTGCTCATCATCCACCGCCTCCCAATCACCAACTCCTCCCACCTGATATACCCCACCCCCATTACTACTAGCCCGATTACTCCCAATCAGCACATACCCATGCACCTGCAAATCACCACCATTCATATACACCCCACCTCCATCATTATCAGCCCGATTCCACAAAATCTCCGCATAACTATCCACCCCATCTAACAGCAATACATTTCCACTACTATCATATATCCCACCCCCATCATTCCCCGCCCAATTGCCATTCAAAGATGAAAATTCACCTATTGTAACCACACCCCCACTATTAAAAATCCCACCCCCATTGCTACTCGCTTCATTGTTAACAACCTGCCCACCAAATGTCAACGCCCCACCACCCAGAAACACACCACCTCCATTACCACTGGTGGCTCGGTTATAGCTAACTTTACTATTACCTGCCATCACCAAGGTCGAATCAGCATCCATCAACCACGCCCCACCCCCTAACAGCGCTGTATTACTAATCAAGTCACTTTGATTAAGCCGTATATTCGCTTGTGAGTTATCCGCTACCACGGCCACCCCACCCCCACCAAACCCAGCCGTATTACTCACAATCACCCCCGCACTCACTATCATCGAAATCGGCGTCCCACTATCTGGCAATAAATAAACACCGCCCCCTCGGCCCACAACCCCCGTCGCCCCATTCCCCTCAATCCGCCCCGCCACATAAATCTGACTACCCGTCGCCCCATACAAACCACCCCCGTTCTCCGTCGCCTCATTCCCCACAATCCCGCTCTCAGCCGTCATCGTCAACCAACTCGTCACCATATAAATCCCCCCACCATTCACCGCCACATTCCCCAATACCTCCGTTCCCACTTGACTCTCATCCTGCAACACAATCGTCCCCAACTGGGCCGCAATCCCCCCACCATTCCCCCCCAACGCTTCATTATTATAAATCCGACTCGTCCCGCTCAACACCAATGTTCCTCGGAACAGGCGCACGCCACCCCCCACAACTGTCGCCACCCCCTGCCTCACATCACTATCATACAACAACACCCGACTACCCGTCGGTATATACAACACCCCACCAAAAGACGCCACCCCATCTCGTAAACTAATATTCGTGAACGTCACCGACCGCCCC
>DATHYN010000285.1:0-2335 GCA_035459145.1 Anaerolineae bacterium
ATTGTTTCGGCCAATTGGCCTAATTGTTGGATAAATTGACTCACTCGTGTTTTGATTTTCATAACCCATACCTTGTTCGTTTTGGTTATGTTATCTTTTTCTCCCCTTTCTTGCCAATTTTACACTTTTCGAATTGCTGTCGTAATACGGCTGCGCTTCCTCATACGCCCCCATACTCTCCAATAAAGAACCCATATTGTTCAAACTACTCGCCGTATCCGAATGCCTCTCCCCCAACACCTCTTCATAAATCAACAACGCTCTCTCATAATAATAATGCGCCATCCCATAATCCGGCAATTCCTTAGCATAATACCCTAACCAACTACTCAACGCCGCACTCGGCCCATCCCCCCTCTCCAACGCCACATCCGTCACATACCGCAAATGCTCCCCCAACAAAGGCATCCGCCCCAAACGCCCCGCCGCATCCCGCCGCCTATCCAACTCAATCAATATCCCCTCCTCCACCTCCCTCTGCACCCCCTCCCCCTCGGCCCCCATCACCCCCTTCACAAACATCCCCACCAACTTATGCACCACCCACCCAGCCTCACTCACCGTCACCAACCCCAACGCCACCAACCGCGCTACCCCCTCGGCCCGCCGTTCCATCACCTCTAACTCATCCTCCCCTTCTCCGTCCTCCCCCAAACACGCCCACCACAACTCCTCTGGTATCGCCACCCCCGGTGCCAACAACGCCGCTCGCCACAACAACGCCCGCCCCATCTCATCCACCCCGTCCCCCTCGGCCAACTGCTCATAACTCACCCCAAACGCCCCCGCCACCGCCCGCTCATACTTCGTCGGGGACACCTCCACCCATTCAGCTAACGACCGATGCTGTAAAGCTGTTTCCTGCTCAATTCGTTTAAGATACTGTTCAACAGACACGGTTGAACGCCAATCCAAGTAAGAACCCGCCAACTGCAAAGCTAACGGGAAATCCCCCAACGCTTCCGCCACAGCCTCCGCTTCAGCCTCACTTAAACGACTAGCTAACTTTTGTAACAGCGCCACACTCTCTTCCCGCGCCAACACATCTAATGCTAAGGCAGTCACCCCAGATGCCGCCCCCCAATAACCACGGCGAGTTGTCATCAAGACACGGCTACCACCCGTGACTGGGCGCCACTTATCTAACAACTTATCATCTTCACAGTTATCAAAAATAAGCAACCGGGGAACTTTCTCCGACCACGCTTCTTTGACCAACGTCACAACCTCATCCACATCCAACCCCTCTAAAGGCACACCCATCAACCGCCCACAATCAAACACCTCTAACTTCACCCCCTCGGCCTGACTAAAGTTCAACCAAAAAACCCCACCCGGAAAGTAACGCCCATACCGATGCACAAACTCCACCGCCAACTGCGTTTTCCCAATCCCCCCCATTCCTGTTACCCCCGCTACCGCTGTAATCGCCGTTACCTCCCCCCCGCTCTTCATCTGCTCCGCCAACAACCGCAACTCCGTTGCTCGCCCCACAAATACTGGATTCACACGATACCCCATCCGTTTTGGCTCAGGCAAATTACCGACATCTGGAATTACCTCCGTCGGTATATCCATCGGCAACAACCCCAACCCCACCCGCCCCAAATCCGCCGGCCGCCCCGCCACCGCCTCGGCCAAATCCGCCAACCTATCCCGACAACTATCCGGCGGCATCCGCTCCGCCATCACCTCTAAAAACAACCCCAACCCATTCCGCCCCTTCACATCCGTCCGCGCCACCAAATACGCCATCAACCCCATCACCTGCATCTTCAGCGACCGCTCCTCCGGTATCTCCGGCCGCCACAGATTAATCCGTTCATCCACAAAAAAATATTTCCAGCTATCCACACTCGCCAACGGATAACACCCAATCAACGCCTCTTCAATACGCCCCCACAAATCACCATGTAAACCCGCCATATCTCTTTTTCCCTCACGCCAAAAAAGACTCTCTCATACAACCACCAGTGGCTTCAGACACACACGACCCCGCCATTATAACACACCCCCATCAGATACCCATCCCCCCCCTCAAAAATACTGTGTTTTTCAACATTTCCCCCCCGCACTAGAGATGGCGCGATTTGTTAAAGGGTGTGTTTTCGTTGAGTTGAAACCTGTCATTAACCAGAACCCGTCTCGAGCGAAGGTTATCCCGATCTCCCCTCGCCAAAACCAGCACAAACAAAGAGGGATAACCGTAGCCGAGAGACCTGTCAGGGCGGACAGTAGAGAGAAACCCTCTCTATTTCGAAGGTTATACGGGTCTCTCCACTACGTTTGCCCTCCTTTTTGGTGGCATTTATTGGTCATTGAAATAGCGGGTAAA
>DATHYN010000286.1:0-3943 GCA_035459145.1 Anaerolineae bacterium
CCCACCACGCACCTCTTCATCCACCGTCTGCGTCGCCAACCCCTGCAACGATGGCATCATCAAACCCATCCCCACCGCAAATATAATCGACGCCACCGCCCCCAACCACGGCGTCGCTATCACCGCATAAATAAACATCCCTATCCCCCGCAACACACTCCCCATAATCACCAACCGCGTCTCCCCAAACCGCTCCAATAATGGCTGCAAAAACAAACTTTGTGTCAATAACTGCCCCACCCCAAAAAAGGCCAACAAAACCCCAATCCCAATATCCGTAATCTGATTACTATACCCCACAAACAAAACCGCTTCCCCATACAACGCAAACGTCGCCTGCACCAACCCCAACACAAACTGCCCCACAAACGCCAACGCCAACACAATCATCAACGGCTGATTCTTAATCACCGCGCGCCATGCCATCCCCCCTTTCTTATAATTCCGATTCGCCATCCTCTGCTCGGCCGTCAACGACTCATCCAACGTATACCACGTCAACAACACCGTCAACGTCGCCGCAATCGACGCCAATATAAACGGAATCCGCACCCCAAAAAAGCCTGCTAAAATCCCACCCACCGCCGGCCCAAACATAAAACCCAACCCAAATGCCGCAAAAATAAAACCCAAATATTGCGTCCGCCGCTTCGGCGGACTAATATCCGTAATATACGCCTGCGCCACAATAATATTCCCCCCCGTAATCCCATCTAACAACCGCGACAAAAACAACGTCTCCACATTCGGCGCAAACGCTAACATCAAAAAGCTGAACACCGTCCCAATTTGACTCACAATCAATACTGGCAACCGCCCATACCGATCCGATAACCGTCCAATCGTCGGCCCCGCCGCAAACTGCGCTGCAAAAAATGTCGTAATCAATAACGTAATAATCTGTGGCTCTAACGCAAACACCCGTTTCGCATATAACGGTAACAACGGCACCACCATCGATGCCCCCACCATCTGCACAAACACAATCAATAAAATCGTGATTAACCGCTTATCAATATTTTTAAATCGTTCCCGCATATGCACCTCAAACCCCCCATCCCCCACAACATGAGTCATACCGAATTTATATGATCTCAACCGTCACTTCGAGCGCCGTTCAGTCCGTCTTACAATGAGATGACCGTACGTCACCAATCAGGCTTGAACGAAGTCAAGAAATCTAACCATCCCGTATGACCCATGTTCATTATTATACCCATTAACTTTCACTTCAATGAAAGCCAATCAACCAGCAACTAAAGCTCCGTCGCCGTCACTTTAACCATCTTGTCCCCTTGACGAATCGAATTCACCACATCCCCACCCGCTGTCACCTTACCAAACACGGTATGACGACCATCTAAATGTGGTTGGGGCGAATGCGTAATGAAAAATTGGCTCCCATTTGTCCCTGGCCCCGCATTCGCCATCGACATCATATGTGTCTCATGTTTCAATGGATTTCCTTTAAATTCATCCTCAAACCGATAACCAGGTCCACCAGAACCCGTTCCCGTAGGATCGCCACCTTGAATCACAAAGTTGCTAATCACCCGATGGAAAGAAACCCCATCATAAAACCCTTCACGCGTCAAAAACACAAAATTATTGACCGTTTTCGGCGCATATTGAGGATATAAAACCAACTCAATCGTCCCTTTATTCGTTTCCATTGTAATTTGATACTCTTTTGTCGTATCAATTTGCATTTCTGGTGCTTTTTTCCACTGTTTAGCCATGTTCGGCAACTCCTTTAAATATAATTTACTTATCAATCAACGACTCACCCCAACCATCCATTATATCGTTTCTATATCAAAACGACACATAAACCGATGAGCGCTATACCAAAACTCATCATCAAACCCACTTCAACTCGTCCCTCGGCCCGCCCCAACCCCAACAACAACCACCGCAACGGCATAAAACCAACCAGCAATAACAAACCACCCACCACACCACCCACCACACCCCACCCTTCCCCACTCACCAACTGCCACACCGCCGCCAACTCCCAACCCAACAACAACGCCATCCCATTCACCACCACCACCCCCAAACCAACCACCAATCCATACCAACGCCAATCCCGCCCCACCGTCATCTCAAATTGCGACCCCGTCACCAAGGCAAAAATCAAAGCCAACGCCAACCACGCCCCCGGTGCCATCACAAAATAAGCCACCGCTTCCCCTTCCCCCAACGTCCGCGCATCCACAATCGGTAACGATGCCAAATACCCAACCTGATGCAATAACGCCACCACAAACAAAACCGCTATCCACACCCCCACCACCGCCCGCCACGATTTCGTCGCCTCGCTCACCCACCAACTATACCCCCATCCCCGCTCGCCATCCTTCACATCTAACTTGCGCAAACCATACACCCCAACACAAAACAAAAGATAAATAACAATGCCGCCCACCACATACCCTCGGCCCGTCTCACCCAACACCCCCACCATCCCTCTCCCCCATATCCCCCCTACCACCAATGTCACCACATCCGCCACCAACAGCCCCCCCCACAAACGCTTCGTCCAATCCATCTCATTTATTGTCATAATGATAATCGCTTTCCAATGGGCCACCACTTGCCTTCCACGCCTCTAATCCCCCTTGCAAGCTCTTGACCTCATAACCCGCATCCGCTAAATATTGTGCCACACTATACGAACGCTCCCCTTTATTGCTATAAATCACCAACAACGCCTCTTTATCCACATCTTTCAACCGTCCCGGCGTCTGATTCATCGGCACATTAATACTCCCCGGAATGCGCTCCTGCTTCCATTCCATCGTCTCACGACAATCAACCAAGTTCAAATATTGATCTCGCCGCGCCTCATTAAACTCGGCCACCGTCATCTCCATCACCGTCGACTGCGTCCAATCCTCCCCCGATGGCCGAATATCCGCCTTCGTCGATGGCTTCGCCACATAACTCTCCCTCGGCCGCAACGATGTTTTCACCAACGCCTTCAACTTATCAATAAGTCTCATTAGGAATGTCCCCCTCCTCTTGTAACGGATTCACCACCAGCTCAGCCCCTTTGGGCATCATCGTCGCTAAATGCTCCGTTTTATTATGATAATAAATTCGCCACACTTCCCTCTGCGGTAACTCCACATACTCTACCAATGTCACCCCCGTGTTCATCGTCCGCGCCTCACACCGCCGCCAAAAACCCACATTAAACAGATAATCAAAGGCGATATCAATCACCCCCCCATGACAAAAGGCCATCACCACTTTCCCCCGATGCCCACGTAACGCCTCTTCAATAAACATCCCTAATCGTGTCCGAAAATGCATCAACGATTCTCCCCCTTCTGAGGAGGGTGTGATCGACTCAAACGGCCGTTCGCTCCCCCAAAAATCCCCATAAGACGGCAATCCCTCTTTCGGCCATGGCGTATGATCCGCCTTGTTATTCCCAATCTCTCGCAACCGATCATCAAGCTGAATATCAATCCCATAATGTCCAGCCGCCAACTCCGCCGTCTCCCGCGCCCGCTCCATCGTACTACTATAAATCGCATCCACCCACGGCACATACTGCTTAAACCAATAGCCCAACGATGTCGCCTGCCGCCGCCCCAACTCCGTCAACGGCATATCTTGATTACCCCCATCCCAATCCTTTAAATTGACATGGCTCTGACCATGCCGCACAAAATACAATTTCATATCTCAACCATCCTAATTCTGCTGCTAAAATACTAATGTTTGCCCCGCCCAACACAACACTACTTATTATGCCACACCTCCCCCCTCCCGTCACCCTAAACCCCCATTCCCCAGCAATTCGAAAAGTGTAAAATTGGCAAGAAAGGGGAGAAAAAGATAACATAACCAAAACGAACAAGGTATGGGTTATGAAAATCAAAACACGAGTGAGTCAATTTATCCAACAATTAGGCCAATTGGCCGAAACAAT
>DATHYN010000287.1:0-7010 GCA_035459145.1 Anaerolineae bacterium
CGAACCCCTCCCCGCCTTTCCCCGCTCCACCGTCGACGGTTACGCCCTCCGCGCCGCCGACACCCACGGCGCCAGCCCCACCCTCCCCGCCTACCTCACCCTCACCACCGAAATCCCGATGGGCGCCGCCGCCACCACCCCACTCACCCTCGGCCAATGCCAACTCATCCACACCGGCGGCATGCTCCCCCCCGGCGCCGATGCCGTCATCATGATCGAACAAACCCAAAAAACGGCCGAGGCCGAAATCGAATGCCTCCGCCCCGTCGCCCACGGCGACAACGTCATCCAAATCGGCGAAGACATCACCCCCAACCAACAAATCCTACCCGCCGGCCACCACCTCCGCCCCGCCGACCTCGGTGGCCTCCTCGCCCTCGGCCTCACCACCATCCCCGTCACCCCCCAACCCACCGTCGCCATCATCTCCAGCGGTGACGAACTCGTCCCTCCCAGCCAACCCCTCGCCCCCGGCCAAATCCGCGACATCAACAGCTACACCCTCGACGCCTTCATCCGCAACGCCGGCGGCCAACCCCGCCGCTACCCCATCATCCCCGATAACCCCGCCGCCTTCGCCACCACCGCCCGCCAAGCCCTCGCCGACAACGACGTCGTCATCTTCACCGCCGGCTCCTCCGTCAGCGTCCGCGACCTCACCGCCCAAACCATCGACACCCTCGGCCCCCCCGGCATCCTCGTCCACGGCGTCAACATCCGCCCCGGCAAACCCACCATCCTCGCCGTTTGCCACGACCAACCCGTCATCGGCCTCCCCGGCAACCCCGTCTCCGCCCTCGTCATCGCCGAACTGTTCGTCCGCCCCCTCCTCGCCCACCTCCAAGGCCGCACCACCCCCCTCCTCCGTCCCCAAATCCCCGCCACCCTCACCCTCAATCTCCCCTCCCAAAGCGGCCGCGAAGATTGGCTCCCCGTCCGCCTCATCCCCACCCCTGACGGCTACCAAGCCGAACCCATCTTCGGCAAAAGCAACCTCATCTTCACCCTCGCCCGCGCCGACGGCCTCCTCCGCATCCCCCCCGACGCCACCGGCCTCCCCGCCGGCGAACCCGTGCTCATTACCTTACTCCAATAATGTCATTTCGAGTGCAGTTTTGCCCGCCCCCTCCATTTAGAACGGAACAGTCGCCAAAGGGCAAAACGAAATCGAGAAATCTGCCCTAAAAAGACCCCAACTTCCGCCACAAATTCTTCACATAAACCCGCACCGAATACCGCCGCAACCTCCAATACAAATACCCATACCGATTATTTAACCGCAACAACCCCACCTGTGCCGGAAACAACACCCCCTGCGCCTTCAACTGCTCCTCAAACCGCTTCTGCCCATGCGCATACAACGCCATATCCAACTGATTCGCCTTCTCAATCGTCGCCAACGTCTCCCTATCCAACCCCTCTTTCGCCACCCCCGACCGCGTCACATTCTTCCGTTCATACGTAATCGGTGCCTCCCACCCCAACTCATTACGCAACAAACAAACCGTCTCATCAAACCGCTCCGTCAACCCCACAATCATCTCATCCAAACGCTTCTTCGCCACCGCCAACATATCCGGCGTACATTCCATATACCCCACATCCCCCCACACCCCCGATAACAGCCGCACGCACGCATCATTCATCATCAACGCTTCCCCACTATCCAACGTCCCCCGCAAATCAAGCTTATTCTCCGTCACAAAATCATACAAATAATGCGGCGGCGTCCGCAAAATATAATTATACTCAGAAATCACCCGCTTAACCGGATCGCGCAACACCGTAAAATAAGTCGTCTCCCCCGCAAAAAACTCATGCAACCCATACGCCATATGCCCCCGCAACAGCGCAATCTTATCACGCCTCTCAGCAGGCAACGCCTTAAACGCTTTCGTCGATCCATGGGCATCACCATCAAAAGAGTGAATCGTTTCCGGAGCATACTGCCGATCTAATATCGTGTGCAATGTCGTCCCCGCCGTTTTCGGGATGTGTAAGAAAATAACATGCTTTGTCTTCATTAAAATGCCTTTATTGGAGTTAAATTGGCTTCTATTTTAGCATACCGACAACTTTCTATACAAATGCGCAGGTGGTCCGATTTGTTAAATCGGACTAACTACAATTTTGATTCAATCCCCACATGTCTACCTTTTGACCAACTTAATACATTTTTAATCATTTAACTCTTGACAAAATATCGACGAAATGCTATCATTATCCCATATTACTTAAGCAACCAGCTACCACCAAAAATACCCCAACAAACCCTCTTGGGGATAACAATCCAAGTGCGGTAGCCACCAATATTTCGACTGAAAAACAGTTTGTTGGGGTTTTTCTAAATTCGATAACGACTATACCTAGTTTTAGTCCGATTATCATGATGGATTGATGACACAATATGTATTGCTCCTTGTTGGGCCACAAGGACAATATCAGTCTCCTCCTACCTTCGATAGCCAAAAAGTCACCCGCATGGGTGGCTTTTTGGCTTTAAGGCCCCCCTACTTTACGGTAAAACCAATGTCTCTGGCGAAAACAACCCCAACCGCCCCGCATAACTAACCGCCGCCACACTAACCCCATACGCTTGGTTCGAATCCAAACCCGCAATTGTCACATCCCCCCCCTCGGCCAAACTCGTATAATGAAAACTCGCCTTCTCATACGTCATATCCCCCAACGGCCGAAACACAATCGTATACCCATCACTACTATTATCAATCACCCAACTCACCCGATAACTCCCCGCTTCCGGTAAATTAATCACATTCGGTGCCGGTGGCGCCAACGGCGACCCCGCCATATTCGCCAACGTCGCTAAATTAACCGTCGCCGATTTCTGCAAATAATTATAATCAATCAACTGCCAATTATCCCGCACCGAGTTCTGAATCGATAAATCCTCCTGCGATTCAATCAAACGTACCGCCGGAATCCCCGCCCGCACAAACTCCCGCTGATCCCCCCACCGGCCCTCCCGATCCAACCCATCCATCATCGTCACCGGAAAGCTAGGCTGATAAATACTATTAATCAAATGAATATAACGTGCAAAATGACGACTACCGCTATCATCCGGCCCAATCGAATACACACGAATCGATTGCGGAATATTTAACCGCCCCCCAATCATATCATTGTTCAACGCCGCCGTAATCTGTACATCCGAGAAAAATGCGGTCTGCACAAAATGGCGACTCCCAAACGTCCCTTGCTCCTCCGCTGTCATCAAGGCAAAAATCACCGTATGCGGCCACTCCTGCGCACTCATCAACCGCGCAATCTCCAATAACGTCGCCACCCCCGACGCATTATCATCCGCCCCCGGCGATAAAGATTCACCATCCAACCAATCATCCGCCCGCGTATCATAATTGGCCACCAACACAAATGTCCCCCCTTGCCGACTGGTCCCCGGCAAAATCCCCACAATATTGCGCTGATCCGTATTTATCCCTTCAAATGTAAAGTTATAATCTTGAAAATTAACCTCAATGCGCCCATTCCCCACCCGCTCCAATTCACCCGCTAACCACCGCCGTGCCGCCCCAATCCCAAAATCATCCCGATCTGTCACGCTAAATGTATTCCGCGTCCCAAAACTCTCTAAAGTTTGAATATACCCAACTAAATTCTGTTGCGAAATCGCATCAATTAAAACTTGTACATTCGGATCCACACGGGGGACGGGCGCATCAAATTGCGATCCAATTACCCCACCTTGTTGGCGCAAATCATCTAAACTCATCGCTGGTGACCGCGTCGGCACACTACTCGCCCCCAATGTGGGCACAACCGGCGCAGGTGGTGCTTCTTGTAATAATGAACAAGCGATGGCTGTCGCCACAAGCATAGCTATAAAAGGGAGAATACGACGCATAACTAGAATGCTCCTTTCAAATTTTTACATCCTAAATCTATGATTGACAGCTAACCATGGCAATCATAAACTACTTTTCTTATTTACTCTTTTTTAGGTTGGGGATTGAATCGTTATCGATTCATTAATAACGCGTTCCCGTAGTTGACCACAGCCGGCATCCACGTCAATACCACGCCGTTGTCGAATCGTATTAGGCACATCATAACTGGCCAAAATTTGACGAAATCTCTCTGTCGCCCCTTCTTGGCTCGGCACCCCACCGTAATTACTGGTTGGGTTTAACGGTATCAAGTTAACATGAGCCGACATATCAGCGAGGAGCTGGCCGAGGGCATGTGCCTGCTCGGCCGTGTCATTCTTGCCCGCAATCAATGTCCATTCAAAAAATATCTTCCGCCGCATCTTCTGACTATAATAACGACATGCCGCCATCAACTCGGCCAACGGCCACCTCTGCCCCACCGGCACCAATGGCGTCCGCTCCGCGTCCGTCGCCCCATGCAAACTCACTGCCAACCGCACGCGTCGCTTCTCATCAGCCAACCGACGAATCCCAGGTACCATGCCCACCGTACTCAAAGTAATATGCCGTGGTGCTAACGATAACCCTTTATGATCACATAAAATCTCAATCGCCGCCATCGTATTATCATAATTGTGCAACGGCTCACCCATTCCCATCAAAACAATATTACGAATTTTCTCCCCGTGCGCGGCCAATACCTCATTATTATGCCGCAATTGCAACACAATTTCACCCGGCGTCAAATGGCGCGTAAAACCCATCTGCCCCGTTGCGCAAAAAACACACCCCAACGCACACCCAACCTGCGTGCTAATGCAAGCCGTATACCGCCCCTTAAACGCCATCAACACCGTCTCGATCATATGACCATCAGCCAAACGCAACAAATATTTACGCGTCCCATCTTGGCTAACCGTCTCATAAGCAATTTCCGGCTGGGACACAACCGTCTCCGTCTGCAATTTAGCCACCAAATCCGCTCGCAAATCCGCTTCGCCCCAATCACTCACGTTTTGATGATAAAGCGCGTGCCACAGCTTATCGCTATGGTAAACAGAATATCCCCAAGCCGCTAACTGATCCACTAATTGCGTATAGGTTAGATCGTAAAGATTAATTTTACTCATCATAAAAGAGAGTATAGCATAAATCAGCCTACTTCGCCGAACTTCTAAGGGGCATATCACAAATCTACCCCATAAATAAAACACCAGTCAAACATTCTCTCCCCACAGACCCCCAACAACCCAAGTAGGGCTGTCATCCCTGCGCAGATACTGTCCGTTTTTCTTATGTCAACAACCATTTACAGCCCGATCAGGGCTGTCATCCTCGCGAAAGCGGGGATCCACTCCTGAAATCACCTTTATTTCGGCCCCGTTCTCCGCAAATCCCCCTCAAACCACCAACGGAAAGCTCTCCCCCCCCAACACCCCACCCTTACCGCAAGATCTTCACCAAATGATACTTCTTCCGACCACGACGCAATACCAAAAATTGACCCTCAACACTATCAGCCAACGTCGCCATCTGCTCATTATCTGTCACTCGCTGATTATTTAGGTAGATACCACCACCCTGAATCGCGCGGCGTGCGTCCCCTTTCGACGAACAAACACTCGTCATCGTCAATAGATCGAGCACCGCTTTCCCTTCACCTTCAATATCAACCAAGGGCAACTCACTCGACGGCACATCAGCGAAAATATCAGCAATATCACCCCCAGACAAGCCATCTAAATCACCACCAAACAACACCTCTGATGCTTGCTCCGCTTTGCTCAAACCATCTTGACCATGAACCATCATCGTCATCTCTTGCGCCAAACGGCGTTGTGCCGCCCGCTCATGCGCCGCTGTCTCCGTCGCATGGGCTAACTCGGCCACCGCCGCCTCATCCAACCAAGTGAAAAACTTCAAATAATCAATCACATCATTATCTTCACTACGGAACCAGAACTGGTAGAATCGGTACGGCGACGTCTTCTCCGGATCAAGCCAAATTGCCCCCGCCGCCGTCTTGCCAAACTTCGACCCATCCGACTTCGTAATCAACGGATACACCAAACCATGCGCCTTCTCCCCCTTAACCCGCCGAATCAACTCAACACCAGCCGTGATATTGCCCCATTGGTCACTACCACCCGCCTGCACCTGACAATTATGCTCATTGTGCAATACCAAAAAGTCATACGCCTGCAACAACATGTAACTAAATTCCGTAAACGAAATCCCTTCCCCCTCTCGCTCCAAACGAGACTTCACCGAATCCTTCGACACCATGTAGTTAACCGTGAAATGCTTGCCCACATTGCGCAAGAAATCCATCATCGACACCGACGCTAACCAATCAGCATTGTTCACAATTTTGGCCGGATTGCTCTTCACTTCAAAGTCAACCAACATCGCCAACTGCCCTTTGATTTTCTCTAAATTGTAATTCAATCTGTCCGGTGTCAATAAGTTTCGCTCTTGCGAACGACCGCTCGGATCACCAATCATCCCCGTCCCCCCACCCGCAATCGCAATCGGTGTATGCCCAAACCGTTGCCAACGAGCCAGCGCAATCATCGGTACCAAACTACCAACATGGAGAGAGTCAGCCGTCGGATCGAAGCCCGTGTATAATGTTGTCTTGTTTTTAGCCAAAAACTCGGCCAATCCGTCAGTTTGATCTTGTATCAAACCACGCCAACTCAATTCAGAAAGAATGTCAGACATAAATTACCTCCAATGCTGTTTTGATGATACCCATCAGGCAAAAAAAAGACGCGGTTGAGGCCGCGTCTACGAGTGTTGAGTAAAAGCTGGAAATTAACAAGCAATAACCAGTAACTCGCGACGGGGCGAGGGTGTTTCTGCTTGATAATAATAGTAAGAAAAAGATTTCCAGCGTAACATAAAGCCGATAATAGCATTTTTTTTTGTGGTTGTCAATCACATCATCATCGGCCCAGCAATTCGAAAAGTGTAAAATTGGCAAGAAAGGGGAGAAAAAGATAACATAACCAAAACGAACAAGGTATGGGTTATGAAAATCAAAACACGAGTGAGTCAATTTATCCAACAATTAGGCCAATTGGCCGAAACAAT
>DATHYN010000288.1:0-2134 GCA_035459145.1 Anaerolineae bacterium
ATTGTTTCGGCCAATTGGCCTAATTGTTGGATAAATTGACTCACTCGTGTTTTGATTTTCATAACCCATACCTTGTTCGTTTTGGTTATGTTATCTTTTTCTCCCCTTTCTTGCCAATTTTACACTTTTCGAATTGCTGCCCTTACAAATACCAGCTTGCATTTAGCACAATCACCTATACAATTACCACGATAATTCATATTAGTACTTCGTAACACAAGTTTTCTTAACTTCCACCAGACAAAAGAAGTACTAAAAACTTTGTTTACAAAGCATTAGTCCTCTTTAAGGATACTGTCGTTTTTTACCAAATCACCCCCTAACCCCCTTCGAGAATACTGTCGTTTTTTAACATTTGATTCCCAAATCGGCTTCCAAACCTCCTTCGAGGAGGCCTCCCAACTAGCCCAATGCGTTCACGCTTGGGCGATCCAAGCCGGAACAAGCCCCATCTTTTCACCAACCCGTATCCAAAAAACGATACCATCTTCAAGAGGGCGTCCCAACTAGCCCGATGCGTTCACGCCCAAACATATCACCCTCATCAATACCCCCCAAAACCATCTCAAAAGGACCTACCCATGAAACAAAAAATCCTCATCACCCTCGGCCTCCTCCTCATCCTCTCCCTCCCCATCACCTGGTACACCCTCCACACCCTCGGCCTCGGCCACTACATCACCCTCTACCCCAGCCTCGAACCCACCACCCGCGGTGCCCTCCTCGATTACGAACAAATCGACACCATCGACAGCGATGACATCGCCGCCATCTACCCCGAAAACGAAGCCCCCATCACCTTCGACTACGACCTCACCCTCTACCGCATCTACTACAGCTCCATCTACCATGGCAACCCCATCGTCCTTTCCGGCCTCGTCTCCATCCCCGATACCGACCAACCCCTCCCCCACTACCAATACCACCACGGCACCATGATTCCCGCCCCCTCCGCAGAAGGGGAAGGCACCCTCGACGCCCCCTCCCTCTACCAAGGTGGCGGCCCCCTCGCCTATTCCAACCAATATGAAACCCGTCACCTTATCCTCTACCCCTCGGCCCAAGGCTACTTCGCCTCCGCCCCCGACTACGCCGGCTACGCCATCTCTAGTGATGAAGAACACCCCTACACCTACCATCCTGAACTCGCTAACTACAGCGTCGATATGATTCTCGCCGCCCAAGCCCTCGCCGCCGAACTCGACATTCCCCTCACTGATAAACTCTTCCTCGCCGGCTGGTCCGAAGGCGGCGGCGCCGCCCTCGCCACCCACCGCCTCATCACTGAAGAATATGCCGACCAACTTACTGTCACCGCCAGCGCCCCCTTCGCCGGCCCCTACAATATGACCGGCTTCTACAATTATATCGCTACCAGCGATGAGGCCGAGGCCATGTCTATCTACAACTGGGCCGTCTACAGCCACCACCAATTCCATGAACTCGATGCTGATGCCGATGAACTCTGGCTCTATGCAGTCGATTCCCAACTTACCGCCCTCGATATCCCCGACAACAGCCCCGAAGACCTCTACCAACCTGACTACCTCGCCGCTATGCGCGGCCAAACCGACGATTTAGCCGATCTCTGGCAAACCATCGATCTCCATCGTGGCTGGACTCCCACCACCCCTGTCTTCCTCCACTCCGGTACCGATGATGAGATAGTCCCCCACTTCAATACGCTCGACGCCCACGCCAACCTCCCCAACACCACCCTCTACGAATATCCCGGCGGCGACCACGAATCCCCCCTCTTCGATTACATCATCCAAATGCTATCCGACTTCGACCAGTTACGATAAAATTGCCCAAGCGGATTTCAAAAGATCGTGAATATGCCCCAAACTCTTTAAATCACCCCTAATAAGTCCGCCCTGAGCGTAGCTTTTTCGCTTTCCAATCATCACAAATAACGCTGAAACAAAGAAAAAGCGAAGTCGAAGGGCCTGTGCTGTCTCACAACGCTTACAACGCTCTTATCAACTTTCTTATCAACGATAACATTCCAAATTGGACAACATAAAACTGATGACTGAATTTCTAAACCTACTCCCCCCAACCGAAGCCCTCACAAAACTCCTCAACCACCTCTCCCCCCTCACCCCCGCCCAATCCATCTCCACCACGGCCG
>DATHYN010000289.1:0-17919 GCA_035459145.1 Anaerolineae bacterium
ATTGTTTCGGCCAATTGGCCTAATTGTTGGATAAATTGACTCACTCGTGTTTTGATTTTCATAACCCATACCTTGTTCGTTTTGGTTATGTTATCTTTTTCTCCCCTTTCTTGCCAATTTTACACTTTTCGAATTGCTGCCAAATAATTAATAAACTTGACGTTCTAAGCAAAATGGTTATAATCGATCGTAGGCGCAAATTGCTTTAATAATTAAAAAGTAGCCCTTGTGTAGGCAAATTGTTAAAATTTAACAAAAATTTGCCTGCAAAGTTTGTGTAAGCTTACAAGGTCAAGCCTACTCTTATACTTTATAATAGATAAAAAAATCCAAGCCGGTACGATATGTAAGAGACATATTGTAGCGGCTTTCTGACTGTGTACTGCAAGGAGCAGATGAAGATGCTAAAGAAAAAATTTTTCAAAACCAAAGATGAATGTGAAGTGACTTTCGAAGTAGCCCCTGAGGGTGCGGAAGAAGTGGCTTTGTTGATTGATGCCAAAGAATGGGAACCGATCAGCATGAAAAAACTTAAAAGTGGTACGTTCAAAACCAAAGTGCGTTTACCCAAAGATGGTGAATTCCAATTCCGTTATTTAGTTGACAATAGCGATTGGCTCAACGATGAAGAAGCTGATAGCTATGTTACGAATGAGCATGGCAGTGAAAACTGCGTCGTGTCGACTGCGGCTTAGATAACCCTCTTACACAAACTTTTATCTCCTTACACGGAAAGGGCTAGTCATATTTATATGGCTAGCCCTTTTTGTCTGGATGGTATTAGGGCATAATTGGAGCGGTTTGGGGTTTATTTTTAACAGAGAGGTAGGGATTGATGACCGCATTTAAATCTTTATTTATGTTGGATGATGATATTGTATTTTTGAATCATGGCTCATTTGGGGCGTGTCCACGACCCGTCTTTGAGCAGTATCAAGTGTGGCAGAGGCGGTTAGAACGGCAGCCGGTTTTATTTTTAGGGCGGGAAATAAATGATTTATTGGGTGAGATGCGGGCGCGGTTGGCTGCTTTTGTGGGGGCCGAGGCGGATGAGGTTGTGGGGGTGGCGAATGCGACGACGGCGGTGAATATTGTGGCGCGCTCCTTAGCGTTGGGGGTTGGTGATGAGGTTTTGACGACGGATCATGAGTATGGGGCCTGTCATTATACGTGGGAGATGTTAGCGGCGGAGCGTGGGTTTACGTATAAGCGGCAAGCGATTGCGTTGCCGGTGGCAACAGCGGCGGAGATGGTTGAGCAGTTTTGGGCGGGGGTAACAGCGGCGACGAAGGTGATTTTTATCAGTCATATTAGTTCGGCGACGGCGTTGCGTATGCCGATTGAGGCGATATGTGCGCGCGCGCGCGAGGCGGGAATTATCACTGTTGTTGATGGGGCGCACAGTGTGGGGCAGTTGCCGTTGGTGTTGGCCGAGATTGGGGCTGATTTTTACACGAGTAACGCGCATAAATGGTTATGTGCTCCGAAGGGGTCCGCTTTTTTGTATGCGCGGCGTGAGCGGCAAGATTTAATCAAGCCGTTGGTAGTGAGTTGGGGGTATCAGGCTGATGACAGTTTTACGGTGGGGTCTCAATTTTTAGATTATTTATCATGGGGTGGGACGACAGATCCGGCGGCGTTATTAACGATTCCGGCGGCGATTGATTTTCAGATGGCGCATCAGTGGGAGAAAGTACAAGTTGATTGTCAGGCGTTGGTGGCATCATGGTTAGATGAGATGGTTTCGATTACGGGGGAGCGGCGGTTATATCCGGCGGATGATGAGTGGTTTCGATTACAGTTGGGGGCGGCGTTATTGCCGGTGGGGGTTGATGGGGTATGGTTAAAGGAGCAGTTGTACGGGCGTTATCGGATTGAGATGCCGATGACGACATGGAACGGCCGTTGGTTAGCCCGCATTTCGGTGCAGGCGTACAATGATGAGGCGGAGGTGAGGACGGCGGCGGCGGCGTTGGGGGCGTTGTTGGCCGAGGGGGGTTGGCTTTAAGGTTGGCGAATAGCGAAGAGAAAGCCGAGATAATCGTGGACGGGGTTTTCTTTGGTGTAGACGGTAAAGTTGTGTTGTTGCAGATGGTTGACTAATTCTTGGCCGGTGTGGGGTGTGGTGTGGTTATGAAATTCGAGACTGATGCGGTCGATTTGTTGTAAGGTCGTGGTCGCATTGAGAAGGATATCATACTCACACCCTTCGCAATCGAGTTTGAGGAAGTGGCAATGTTGGTTAGGCAGTTGGGCGAGGATTTGGGTTAGGGTGACGGCGGTTGCGGTTTGTTGGCCGGAGTTAGCGGCGGTGAACTGTTGGGAGACGGCGGCGCCGTCAGTGGTGGCGAGGCTTAGTTGGCCAGGTTGGGAGGCGGTGGCATAGGGGAAGGTGGTGACGTTATTGATTTGGTTAAGTTCAAGGTTTTTTTTGAGGAGTTGGTAGGAGGGAGCTAAGGGTTCGTAGGCGTGGACGATCCCTTGGGGGGCATTTTTGGCGGCGAAAATGGTAAAGTCACCAAGGCCAGCGCCGATATCGATGATATGCCAATCAGGTTCAAAGCGGTCGATTTGCCACAGGTAATCTTGGTCGAGACACGTTTCTTTGATGACCCAAGCGTCCATGGGGCTCCGGATGTGGAATTGCCAGCCATTGTGGAGGGTGATGGTGGTGGGGAGTGGTTGGCGGTTAAGGAAGAGGTTAAGGGTGTGGCGGGGGTTATCGATTTTTTGGAAGAGGGTGAGGATAGAGCGGGCATAGTACGTATATTTTTGCCAAAGGGAAGCCATAGTTATTCCTCTGCTAAGGTGGGGCGGCGGATGAGTTGCCAGGCGTTGGTGACGAGTTGGGGGATATTAATTTGGAGTTTGTACCAGCCGATGAGGCCGAGGGTGACCATGATGATGAGGCTGAGGGCGTGGTAGATGACGGCGAAGGTGGCGGCGGGGTTTTGGGGTTGGCCGAGGACAGTAACGAGAGCGAAGGTCACACTGGCATGAAAAACACCAATCTGGCCGGGGGATGAGGGGACAGCGATGCTGAGGGCGGCCATGCAAACGACAAAACTGCTCATGTACCAAGTGGGTTCAATGTTAACCGCCCGTAACCCCCAGTAGTAGGCGAAGATAACAGGCAACCAGATAGCGATCGTTAGCGTAGATAAGGTTAGGGCATCCCGCCAGCGGGTTAAACGATCTAGTCCTTGTAATAGATTTTTTGTTTGCTCAAGGATAAATTTTTGAGGTAAGAAGGATAGATGGTTTAAGATAATGGTTAGCCAGCGTAGACTTAGCTGTGGTGAGTTAGCGGCGAGGATAAGTATGATAAATGCGGTGAGGGCGATGCCGGTGCTAACTTGGCCAGCCAGCTGGACTTCATAGGGGAGAAAGGGCAGTGACGCGACTGTTAGCGGGAGGAGTAACACGATGAAAAGGAGGTCTAAAATTTGTTCAACAACGACGGTGGAGAAGCCGGTAGCTAAGGGGACTTCCGGTGATTGGCTAACGAGGGTGACGCGCGCAATATCTCCAATGCGTAAGGGTAACAGATAGGTGAGCATAAAGCCGATATTTTGGCGATGGAAGATATTGGCCCACGACCAATGGTTATGAAGGATAAAGCGCCAGCGTATGGCGCGGATGGTCATAAAAGTGATAATCCCGAGGGTGCTCAGTAAGAGGTAAGAGTAATGAGTCGTTTGTAGTTGGGACCAGATATCACGGGGGGAGGCGATGAAGAAGAGAGCGATGAGGGAGATAATACTAATCATAATACCAAATCGAGTTTGTCGTTTGGCAGTAGGTGTTGTTATAGGTTTCATGCTATGATTGTAACGATGAATGAGTAAATAACCAAAGATTTTAATAGAAAGGTTGTAATTCCTAGAAGTGTAAAATCTTTAGGTGAAATAACTTGTAGAGCAAAGTAAGTTGGAGTTAGGTATTAATGGACGATAATTTATGGTCTCAATTAAGTTTTCAGCTGGTGACCCCAGCCCTTGTACGTTCTTTTTTGGAATGGCGTTATAAGCCACCTTACGACATATACAATATGGGTGGTGATGAAGATGATGCAGTTGCTTATTTTTTGGATCCTACCCTGTATGCACATGCTGTTTTGAATAAAGAGGGGCAATTAGTTGCTTTTTGTACATTTGGTCCAGATGGGCAGGTCCCTGGTGGCGATTATGAAGCTGAAGCGTTAGATATTGGGTTAGGGGTTCGGCCTGATTTAACCGGCTTAGGTTTAGGGCGTCATTTTGTGTCAGCTGTGGTATCATTTGCGGTGCAGCGCTTTGCGCCACCCTGTTTACGGGTGACAATTGCAGATTTCAATATACGAGCGCAAAAAGTTTGGATAGCGAATGGGTTTGCCCCTCAGATGCAGTTTGTGGCGACGCATCGACCGATGACTTTTGTTATTTTGGTGAAGGATATAGAAGATTAGGCTATTAACATATGTTTATAAAAGTTAATTGCGTTGTTAACAGAGAGGGTTATTATTTGCGTTTGGGGTGAGGTATGCTGGAATTTGGTATAGAAAAGGAGACGTGGGTTGTATTATTATGAGTGAGTTAAGAAGTAGTTGGAAAGATAGCGGCTATGATTGTGATCATTGTGGTGGGCAGATATTTGAACGGACGGATGAAGGGTTGATGTTGGCACCGCATGTTTATCATCAATGTCGGTTGTGTGGTTGTCAATGGTCATTAAAACATGAGTTAATTCGTTTAGGGACGAAGGATAGTTGTCGTGAGCAGAGTCGGGCGGTGGTAGGTGGGGCTGAGCAAGACAACTGGAAGATTTTAGGCTGGGTTTTGGGAGCGATTGTATTGCTCTTTGTATTTACGCGAATTGGTTTTATTTTAGGATTGGTGGTGCGGTTTGCGATTCCGATATTATTTGTTGGTTTGATTGCCGTTGTGTTTTATCGGCTTGGTCGGGCCGAGGAGTGGTGGTAGGCAATCCCAATTTATATGATGGCTAACAAAAAAGGGGAATGTTTCACGTGAAACATTCCCCTTTTTTGCTGTTTGTCATGGTCTTTAATTATTATTGCTTACGGGCCAGGTTGGTGGACGACGCAGTTCCGTGTTATGCATAAAGCTACGTTTATTGCTCCACAAGTTGTCATTTTGTTCTTGTTGCCAATGATCATAGAAGCCTTGGACACGGCTATCAATCATATCGATTTGATGAAGGAGGATAGCTTCTATGGTTTTGGGGACAACAGGGGCACCCCATTCATGTTGGCCGTGATGGGAGGCGATGAGATGGGTGAGTTGACGAAGATCGTTTGTGGAAATGGTGCCTAATTGCTGGGCGGCTGTTTCCACAAGGACGATGGCGCGGACAATATGACCGATTAGACGGCCGTCATCGGAATAAACGAATGAGGCTTGGTCTTCAAACTCGATCATTTTGCCCATATCGTGGATTAGGGCGCCAGCGATGAGTAAATCGCGATTAACGTGGGGGTAATGTTGAGCCAACTGATCGGCAATCGTGGCCATGCTGAGAGAATGTTCGAGCAGGCCACTCACAAAAGCGTGGTGCATTGAGCGGGCGGCGGGGGCGTTGATGAAGCGTTGATGATAGGGAGGTTGCAGTAAGAGATGGGTTAACAGCCCCTGCCATGGTTCAGCTAAAGAGTCGATTTTTTGTTGGAGTTCAGCCACCATTTCCGAGCGTGGTCGGTCACTAGCAGGCAAAAGCTCGCCTAGATCAGGATTGGACCATATTTCGATATTGGTTAACGTGATTTGCAACTCGTCTTTATAGGTAGCGGTACGACCGGTGGCCAATATAATTTGGCCGGCAGCGACCCAATTACAGACATCTTCTGGGGCGTTCCAGTAAACGGCGTTAATTTGGCCGGTGCGGTCGCGGAGGGTGCAGAGTAGATAGGGGCGGTCATCGCGTGTTAGACGTTGAACGACATCATGCAAGATAAATGGTTCGTCCTCAAACTGGATGTTAGCGGTTACTGATTCAATGTATAGATTTTTCATAAAGGCCTCGGTAGGGAATGTTTCACGTGAAACATTATGGATTATTTTGATTGATTATTTTGAGCAAAGCGTTGCTTGACGATACGGAGATAGCGACCACGGTCACTGTTTTCATAGAGGGCGATTGATGCTTCTTCCCAATCTAGCTCTGTTTTGAGATTGTCTAATTCCATTAGGTAGCAGGCATCACAGCGCATGACGGCTTCTTGGAATAGGTGGCCGTTGGCCGAGGGGGTGAGTTTCACGGGGGTGTTGCCTAATGATGGCTTTTTGTCGGCTAGTTTAATGACTTCAGCACGTTGGGCAAGACGAAGAACATCGTTGACAAAGTTGCGTGATATTTTCAAGTCAGGCTGTTTCTCTTTTTTGTGATTGATCACATGGTTGATTAGCTCTTTCCAGGTCATATCTTGAGGGTGTTGTAATTTATTAACCACCGTTTGGAGAATGAAAAGCCGAGCTTCATTGGGTATGACACGCAATCCCGCTTTTTTGAGATGGCTACGGTACTCTTTGGCTAGGGAGTTGGTTGTTGTGGTGTGGTTAGCTGTGTCATCGTCATCAGGTTGGTGATCGTGGTGTTGGATGAATACGGCGCTTTCATCACGAATAATGGTGATGATATGGTCGTATTGGGCTAAAAATTTGGTGAATTGTTGTTTTTGCCAGGGCCGAGAGCGAAGGTGTTGCCCCGCTGATTCGAGAGCTTGTTTAAAATAGCCAGCTTCGATCGGTTCATTGCTACTTTGCAAATCGGTTAAAACCGTTTGTAGTAAGGTTTCAATATCGGGGAGATTATCGTTGGTGGGGGCTGGATCGGGATTATCAGTTGGCGCTTGGGCTTCATCGTTGTCATCATGATTGGCGTGGGCGACATAAAGGGTTGTGCCTTCCCAGTGCGTGGCCACAATATCTTCATGCGCTTCGAGTAGGTCACGGAAGCGCAGTTTTTGCGGACCTGGTGGGGGGAAGGTGCCTTGGCTTAGCTCTTCCATCTTTTGACGTAGTACACTTGCGGGTACACGTTCTCGCTGTTGGGTTAGTTGGTTTAAAGAGCGTTCGATCAAGGCTGACATTTTTATTTGTTGTTTGGCTGGAGTGTCTTTGATCAGCTCATCATAGTAGATATATTGATCACAAAGACTGGCTAATGTATTGCTGGTGGTGTGTTCAATGCCCATACCGATTACGGTTTTGCTCCGTTTGCGTAAGGTTTGGACGAGGGGTAAAAAATCCCGATCACCGGTGATGAGGACATAGGTGTCAATTTGGTAACCATCAATGAGCGTGTCTAAAGTATCAACGACCATCTGCATATCGGCGAGATTTTTACTCATGGTGCCGAGGCGAACGACCGCTTGTAGGCCAAAACCGGCGCGGGCTAATGCTTCAGAGATTTTGCTATGTTGGCGCCAATCACCATAAGCTTGGCGCAAAACGATGCGCCCTGAAGTAAGTTCGCGAATATGTTCGACAATTAGTTCGATATCAAAGGGAAGTCGAACTTCGCGAGCACCAATAAGTAAGTTGTCTAGATCGAGGAAGATAGCCACATCTGCTTGCGTATCCATAGTTGCATCCTAATAATAGCAATCGGATTAGAAGTAAACATTGGTGATCAAGGAAGAGAGGAGGCGTTTCTTTTTAGTTTACTTTAGTTAGATGGTCTGAATGTTTCACGTGAAACATTCAGATGAATTGCATCATAAAAATATGTGACTACCATATCATAAAATAGGCGATTTGTCAGTTTTTTGCCATTGGATGGAAAGCATGTTACTATACATAATATTTAATATGAGTAAAGCATGGCAATGATAGATGTTTTGCTTGTATTTGTTTGATGGTCGAATTTTAGGCCATTGGTAAAATTTGATTTAGGATAGTTTTGTTGTTGTGCCTTTTGGGGTTCAAATACAATAAGAAATTATCCATATGTTATGTAATAACATAATATTGTGTGAATCGGCAATTTTCTCGGAGGTACAAGATGGGAAAATGGTTACGGGAATTAAAGCCATGGGAAGCATTTAAAACATTTGCTTTGATTTTTTCCTTTATCGTTAACTTTGTGTTGGTCATCGTTTTACTGGCAGCTTTGCCATTGATTTTGCCTATAGTGAATGATATTGCTAAACCGATTGTAGGTGGTTTGAGCGATAGTTTTGTGCAGATGGGAGATGCCCATATTATTGATACAATTCCGGTAGATGATACGATGCCGATTGAATTCACATTGCCATTGCAGCAAGGGACTGTGGTGACGTTGACGGACTCTGTTCCTTTGAATTTGCCGGCTCAATTTTTGATCCCTAATGGCGGTGGGTTGATCAATGGGCAAGTGTCGTTGAATTTACCTAAAGGGTTGGGTTTGCCGGTAATGTTGGATTTAGATGTGCCTGTTAGCCAAACCATTCCGGTTAAGTTAAATGTTTCGGTTGATATCCCTATCGAGAAAACACAGTTGAATGAGCCATTCACAACGTTACAAGGGTTGTTTGGGCCTTTGGATGGATTACTCGAAGGGTTGCCCAACACATCAGGCGAGCTGTTTGAGAGAGTGTTGTGGGAGAATGAACGGGCTAATAATTTGCCGGTTGAGACTGGGTTTGTCGAGACAACTGAGTAACGATTGTTAGTAGGAGCCGAATGATAATGGCGAACGTTGATGAAACAGTACCCGTTTGTGATTATGAGGGGTCGGATTATCAGGATCGTTTTTGGGGGGGGGGGCAACGGGCTTATGAAGACCAAGTTGAGCGAATTGCGTTACGTCGCTTCTTGCCGTCGCGAGGGGGACGACTGTTAGATGTCGGGGCTGGGTTTGGTCGTTTAGGGGATGAGTATGATGGGTATGAGCAAGTTGTGCTGTTAGATTATTCGTCAACTTTATTGCATGAAGCGCAGGAGCAGTGGGGGGATGACCCCCGTTTTGTGTATGTGGCGGCGAATTGGTATCAGATGCCATTTGTGACTGGCGCCTTTGATACCTTGGTGCAAGTGCGGACATTACATCATGCGGCCGATGTGCCTTTGTTGATGCGCGAATTAGCCCGTATTATTTGTAACGGGGGGGATTATGTACTGGAGTTTGCTAATAAGCGAAATTTAAAAGCGATTGGTCGGTATTGGTTAAAGAAGCAAGAATGGTCGCCCTTTACACCAGAACCGATAGAATTTGTGGCGTTGAACTATAATTTTGAGACGAATTGGATACGGAAGCAGTTAGAAGCGGTTCAGTTTGAGCCGGGGGAGATGGTGGCGGTTTCCCATTTTCGGGTGGGTTGGTTGAAGCAGAATGTGCCTACGAACTGGTTGGTGACGGCGGATAAATGGTTACAACCGACTGGTGGTTGGTTACGGCTTTCGCCGAGCGTGTTTGTGCATAGTCGGCGGCGACAGGGGGCGGCGGCGGCCAAGGGGTTGTTTGCCTGTCCGCATTGCAAACGGCCGTTACCCACCCCCAACCAACCCCATGATGCGTTAATCTGTGCCCATGCTGATTGCCAACGACAATGGGCGGTTGATAAGGGTGTGTATCAATTTAAAGAACCGGTTTAAAAGTGGTGTGTGGGGCTTGAGGCGAGGGGCACTCGAGAGCGATTTGACCTAAATAATGAATTGTATTATAATGGCTACCTCCCCGATAGGGGGATTTTGTGTTGTATAACGTTTTTTAATAGTAGCATTATTAAAAAACATGTGGTTTACTCATTAAAATGACCACACCATTAACAAAAAGAGAGGAATTGCAATAGGCACTAATTACCGCATCAATCACCGTATTCGCGCACGCAAAGTGCGTCTTGTCGACGAAACTGGCACGAACGTTGGCGTTGTTACGCTCGAAGAAGCTCGTGAAAGAGCTGAGAAAGCTAATTTAGATTTAGTTGAAGTAGCACCAAACGCCCGTCCGCCCGTATGCCGGATTATGGATTACGGGAAGTTCTCGTACGAAAGAGATAAAAAAGAACGTGAAGCACGTAAAAACCAAAAGCAAGTTGATATTAAAACAATTCAACTGCGCCCCGGTACAGCTGATTTTCATCGGGACATCAATGTCCGTAAAGCTGAAAGATGGCTGTCTAAAGGGAAAAAGGTAAAAGTTGTTTTCCGTTTCCGATCACGTGAAATCCATTATCCTGAAATCGCACGAGAAGGGATGGAGCGGATCATAGAAGACCTCAGCGAGCTAGCTGTGGTTGAACAACAACCAACCATGGAAGGTTGGTCGATGACTATGATGTTAGCGCCCAATAAATAGTTTCACTCTGTTCCTTTTTAAACAAACAAGTAGCAAGCGTAATCAGGTTGTGATACCTCGTCTAGCCCATACCATTTGTTAGGCAGGTAAAGCAACCAGTCAGCCTGGTTATAGCAAGCTGATTGAATATTTAAGCGTACAAAAAGCCCTCCGGGGCTTTTGTATCTGTATAGTAAGGATAGAAGATTATGCCCAAGGCAAAAACAAAAAAATATAAAATCAAAACATATAAAGCTGCGGCTAAACGTTTCCGTATGACGAAAACGGGCAAGTTGATGCAAACAAAAGGTGGCAAAAGCCATTTGCGTCGCCGGAAATCGGCGCGTACAAAAGCGCAATTGTCACGTATGCAGCCCGTTGCGTCCAAAGGGAATCGCCGTCGCATTATGCGTTTGGCACCCTATTTGAAACGTCACAAAGCGAATCCGCCTGCATAAAACGTAGGTTGGGTTTAAATTTTATCCGTTTTTATTAAAATATAATCGCTGCCTGGCCTAGAAAGTGCCCAGGCTCCGACAAATGCGAGGAAAAAAGAAATATGCGCGTTAAAGGTGGGACGGTTACACGCCGTCGACATAAGAAAATATTAAATATGACCAAGGGGCAATGGGGAACACGTAGTAAGTTGTTCCGCCGGGGCAACGAAGCGATGATGAAATCGTACTGGTATGCGTACCGCGATCGTCGTCAACGTCGTCGTGACTTGCGTCGTTTATGGATTGCCCGTATTAATGCGGGTACCCGTATGCATGGGCTTAACTACAGCCGGTTCATTCATGGTTTGAAGCAAGCTGATGTAAAACTCGACCGCAAAGTTATGGCTGACTTGGCTGTGCGCGATAGCGTCGCTTTTAAAGCTCTGGTTGACATTGCCAAGGAAGCTTTGGCTTAATCGAAGATAGTTGCTACTTGTTGTTTGACGCCACGTTTACACTGTAGACGTGGCGTTTTTTATTGGAGGGAGGGGTGAAGGGGATGATTGGCCTACTATTGGGGTACGATGCTTGCTATTGTGGCGGGGGTTGGTTATTATCTGAGGGTTATGAAACGATTAGTAGCGATGAAGCCAAAAAGCAAAGATATTTATTGGTTTGGGGTTATCTTTTTGGTAGCAGCCGTGTTGCGGTTATGGCTAATTACAGAGATACCACCGGGAATGACGCATGATGAAGCGGATCATGGGTTGGATGCGTGGGGGGTGGTAACAGGCATTCGGCCGCTATTTTTTACGGTGGGGTATGGGCGTGAGCCATTGTTTGATTATGCAACAGCGGTATTGATGTCATTTTTGGGGCCAACCTATTTGGCGGGGCGGTTAACGGCCGTTTTCTTCAGCCTCATCTACCTCGCCGCCAATTACACTTGGCAGAAGCGAGCGTTTAACAGCCGCATCGCGTGGCTGAGTAATGCTGGATTGGCGGTCAGTTTTTGGGGAGTGATGAGTAGTCGCCAAGCGTTGCGCACCATCACCTTACCAGCACTTTTTTGTTTGGCGCTGGCCCTGTTTTGGTATGGGGTGGGGCGTCTACAGAACCAATCGGGGGAGGAGGGATTTGTGGCCGAAAAT
This sequence comes from Anaerolineae bacterium, assembly GCA_035459145.1. Lineage (GTDB taxonomy): Bacteria > Chloroflexota > Anaerolineae > Promineifilales > Promineifilaceae > DATHYN01. The sequence continues at coordinate 11,843 of DATHYN010000289.1, forward strand.
GAGCGCTGGTACCAAGAATGGGGGGGATGGGTGTTGCTGGGGGTTGTACTCGGTGGCACCATCTATACGTATATCCCTGGCCGTTGGCTGTGGCTCATCTTGCCGTTAACGGCCGTTTATTGGTGGTGGCGTCGTTGGCCAAGCCGTTATGCCCTCCTTAAATATTTGACGATGTCGTTATTGGTGGCGTTGGTAGTGGCGGCCCCGTTGGTTTTTTATTTGGCGACGCATGCGGAGGCGGCCAGCCGTGTAGGGCAGTTAAGTGGGGCCTTGACAGCGGTTAGAGGCGGGGATTGGGGGCCGTTGTGGCACAATGTGAAGGGGAGTTTGTTGTTGCTCAGTTGGCAAGGGGATTCGACTTGGCGTTACAATTGGTCGGGGATGCCCTTTTTGCCGTGGTGGTGGAGCCTCTTGTTTTATCCGGGGGTGGGACTGGCGATGTGGCGGTTACGAAAAGGAGTTGACATAAAGTGGGAGGGTGGGGGGTATTGGCAGGCGCTCTGTCTGTTGGCGTTAGGCTGGGCGCCGAGTTTGGCGACAGGGCCTGATTTAAGTATGACGCAGGCGATTGGGTTACAGCCGGTGTTGTTTTTGTTTCCGGCAATTAGTTTGAGCGTGTTGATTGAGCGTTGGCCGGAGCGCATGATCTGGTGGCGGTGGATTATCATCGGGCTGATAGGGGGGACGGCAGGGCATACGAGCTATGTTTACTTTGGGCAGTGGGGGGTGGCACCGGAAGTGCGGGTGCAGTATGAGAGTAGTTTGGTAGCGTTGTTGGCGGCGGCCGAGGGGGGAGAGGGGGTAACGGCCGTTTCAACCACCACCCCAGGCCGCTTCCATAGTCCAGCGGTGGCGTTGATGTATAGTTCAACCGCCCCAGATTTGAGCCAATGGCGCTGGTTTGATGGTCGGAATAGTCTACTGATTCCGGAAGAGGGGCAGTTGGGCTTGACCGGTTTTGCGCCGTTAACGCCGATTTTGGCTGATTATTTGCCCGCAGGTGAGGTGGAGATAATTGAGCAACCAGAGAGTGATTTGGATAGGCCGTTGGCGCTGTATCTGTTGGTGGTGGGCAGTCAGATACAGGTAATGGAGCAGATGACGGCGTTGGCTTATGATGAATGGTGGTGTGTGCCGCCGCATATTTGTTTGTTGGGGTATGAGTGGCATGTGGCGGATTGGGTGGGGGGGGAAACGGCCGTTTTGGTCACGGCATGGGGGACGGATAAGGCGTGGCCGACGGAGTTGGTGTTGTTTACTCAGCTTTTAGATGAAAGGGGAGAGGTGGTGGCCCAAATGGATCTGTTGGGGGTGCCAAGTACAGGTTGGGGGGCTAATGATTTGATGTTACAGCAGCATAGTCTCAGCTTGCCTTCAGATTTGCCTCCGGGACGGTACCAACCGATTGTGGGGTTGTATGAAGCGGCGGGCTGGGAACGTTTACAATGGTATCAAAACGAAGTAGCGGTTGGCGATCATATTCGTTTACCCGCTGTGGAGGTGACAGAATGAGCAGAAGAAGCCGCAGAGTAATAAGACATTGGCGCAATATGGCTCCCTTCAAGCAGGATTTGGTGATTGGTGGGGTTTTATTTTTAATGGCGTTGGTATTGACGGGGTGGCGTTTGGCGGAAGTGCCCCCAGGGTGGCGGGATGATGAGTTAATTAACGGACTGGTTATATCGCAGAAGATTTTGGATGGCGATGTGCGATTGTTTTATGCAGACGCATCGGGACATGAACTGTTGTATCATGGGTTGGTGGCGATAGTGATGGGAGTTATCGGGCCGGGGGTGTGGGGGATACGGGGGGTATCGGTCTTATTGGGGAGTTTGATGGTGCCGTTGGTTTATTGGTTGGGGCGGCGGTGGTGGGGGCGGCCGGCGGCGATGACGGCGGCCGTGACCTTGGGGGTAAGTTTTTGGCATTTGATGTACAGTCGGGTGGGGTTGCGCCATATCAGCACGCCGGTGTTGCTCGTGTTGACCTTTTATTTTCTGTGGTTGGGGTATGAGCGGATGGGGAATGAGGCCGAGGGGGCTGATTGGGGCTGGGCTTTTTTTGGGGGAGCGGGGATATGGATGGGTTTAAACTTTTTAACCTATTTTGCGGCGCGGGGGGTGCCCGTCATTATTGTGGCTTGGGCGATTTATTTGACGATAACGGGGCAATGGGGAGAGCGAGGCGTGACAGTGTGGCGGCGGGTGATGGGGGTGGGTGTTTGTTTGGTGTTGGGCTTGTTATTGGGGGTGCCGTTGTGGTGGCAGTTGCAGATGAATCCGGGGGCAGAGGCGCGGGTGGCGGAGTTGGCGGCGCCGTTAACGGCGTTACGGGAGGGGGATCCGAGTTTGGTGCTTGAGCATATTTATTTGACGATGTCGATGTTTACCCATTATGGAGATGAGGAGTGGTTGTATAATGTGCCGGAACGGCCGTTATTCGATCCGGTGTTGGGCGTTTTGTTTTGGGTGGGGGTAGTGGTGACGGCGTATCATGCGTGGTGGCGGCCACGTTTGGTGGAGAAAGGGTGGCGGCGGCGGTGGCCGCCGGCGGGTGGCGCGTTGTTAGGTTTGTGGTTGGTAGCCGGATTGAGTCCCGCCTTTTTGAGCGTGCCGCCAGCGAGTTTGGGCCATACGATATTGGCCCAACCAGCTGTTTACATGTTGCTGGCGGTGCCAGTGGTGGTCGTGCATAGTTGGTGGGGAGAACGGATGGCGTGGGTGGCCATGGTGGTGGTGGTGAGCGGGGTGGCGGTGCGGGATTTACCTGATTATTTTGTGGAGTGGCCGGAGCGGGGACAAGTGCGGTTTTTGTATCGGGCGGAGATTGATGAGGTGGCGCGGTATTGGGCCGAGCGGGTTGAGGCGGAGGAGGCGACCGTGCCATCGGTGGCGGTGGCTAGTTTGTTGGCGGGGCCGTGGGATCAGGAGGCGTTTGAGTTGGGGTGGGCGCGGTATAGTGACCGGCCGTTGCCTTTAGTTCGATGGTATCAGCCGGAAAAAGCGATTTTTGTTGAGCCGCGATATGCGTTTTATGGTTATCCGGAGGTGGGGACAGCGTTTGGGGAGCTGTTTGTGTTGGAGAGACGGCGTTGGGGGGGGTATCAGTTAGGGCGGCATGAGTTGGCCTCTTTGCCGGAGGAGAATGAGATTTGTTTTGAGAATGGGTTGTGTTGGCGGACGGGGGCGTATGTGGGGCCGAGTGTGGAGACGGGGGGACAACATGGGATAACGGTGGGGTGGGGGGTGGAACGGCCGTTAGATTTGCCTCCGTTTAAGTTGGTGAGCAATCCGCCGCCGCCGGGGGTGGACGCGCGGCCGAGATTAAGTTCGTTTGTTCATTTTTATGATATTGAAGGAAATTTTGTGGGTGGGGCGGATGGTTTGTGGGTCGATCCGTATCGGTTAGCGGCTGGGGACCAGTTTTTGCAAAAGCATGGGATGTGGCTCGGTGAGGGGGTGGTGGTGACAGAAGTACGGATTGGGCTGTATGATCCACAGACAGGGGAGCGGGTGAAGCGGGTTGATGGTGGGGAGTGGGTGGTGGTTCATGTTCAGTGAGGAGAGAGGGAAGCGCGGTAGTTGATATAATGAAAGTGAACGATGCTGGTATAGACTGAAAGCGTTGGCTAGGAATAAGCGTGGAATAATATGGATTTTGAGACGAAAAAGCGAGAATATGGACCGATTGTGCTGTTGATGTTACTGTTTGTGGGGATAGCGGGTTGGTATAGTATGGTCAATCCGCCATTTGAAGCGACCGATGAGATTCGGCATTATCGGTTTGTACGTTATATCAGTGAAAATAAAAGTTTGCCGGTGCAAGGGGAGGAGGCGTGCCGGTCGCAGAGCCATCATCCGCCCTTGATTTATGTGGTGGCGGCGGTGGTGACTGGTTGGATTGAGACAGGGCAGGATTTGTGTTATACGCCGGAGGAGAATCCATTTTGGGCGTATCGGTATTGGGAGGTGGGGGTGGATAATAAGAATCAGTTTTTGCCACAGGAGCGGTGGGAGTATTGGTCGGGGGAGGCGTTGGCGGTCCATTTGGCGCGGTTGGTGAATGTGGTGGTGGGGGCGTTGACGGTGGGGGTGACATGGTATTTGGGGCGGCTATTGTGGCCGGAGCGGCGGTGGTGGGCATTAACGGCGGCGGCGGTGGTGGGGTTTAATCCGATGTTTTTGTATATGGCGGGGGCGATTAATAATGATGTGATGGCGGCGTTGACGGGAACGGCCGTTTTGGCGGCGTCGGCCCAGTTGGCGCAGGACGAAGCGGGCTTGAGTCGGCGGTGGGGGATGATTTTAGGGGGATTGTATGGGTTGGCGTTGATGAGTAAGTTTAATTTGGCGCCGGTGGTGTTGTTGCCGGCGGTGGTGATGACGTGGGTGGCGTGGCGGCGGGGGACGTGGCGGGTGTGGGCCGAGGCGGTGGGGGCGGCGGTGGTGATGAGTGTGGCGGTGGCGGGCTGGTGGTTTATTCGGAACCTGATGTTGTATGGTGAGCCGACAGGGGTGCGGGCGGTGACCGAGTTATGGGGAGTGCGCGATCCACGGGACAGTTTTTGGTTAGCGGTATCAGAGTTACCGTATGCGTGGAGCAGTTTGTGGGGGCGATTTGGGTTTGGACAAATACCGTTGCCGGCTTGGTTTTATGCTGGCTTGTGGTGGGGGATGGTGTTGATGTTAGTTGGTTGGTTGGGACGGTTTGGGCGAGAGCGATTCAAGCAGGAGCCGTTGGTCTGGGGCTTGTTGGTGGCGGATGTGGTGATGATGGGGGCGGTGTTGTTTAATTATATGTTGATTAGTCCGGCGGGACCGATGGGGCGGTTCTTTTTTCCGGGGTTGCCGGCGTTGGCCTGTTTGGCGGTGGGTGGATTGGGTAGTTGGTGGCGCGGGCGGGAGCGGCCGGTGGCGGTGGTGGGGGTGGTGATGGCGGGATTGGCGTTGTGGGCGTTGCTGGGGTACTTGGCGCCGGCGTATGGACGGCCGGCGAGTTGGACGGAGGCGGCGTTGGTTAATGAGACGCAGATTCAGTTTGATGGGTTGGTGCAGTTACGGGGGTATGAGATTGGGGAGCAGGTGCGGGCGGGGGGCAAGCTTGACATAACGTTGTACTGGGAGGTGGTGGGTCAGCCACCGGGCAACTATTTGATGTTTGTCCATTTGATTGATGAGGCGGGGGTGATGGTGGCGCAGAGAGATACCCATCCGGGGTTGGGTCGGTTTCCGAGCCGTAACTGGCGGGTGGGGGATCGGTTTGTGGAGGAGATTGAGGTGGCGTTGCCGGTGACGGCGTATACGGATGTGGAGGCGGCGTTGAGTGTGGGTTTTTATGTGCCGGGGGCGTATCGGTTGGGGATTACGGATGTGGTTAGTGGGGAGGGATTGGGGGATGCGTTGGTATTGGGGGAGGTGGCGGTGTTGGCGGGGGAGACGGGGATAGCGGGGGCGTGGGCTAATCCGTTGCGGGAGAATTTTGGGGAGACGTTGTTGTTGGTTGATTACGGGTATGGTGGGGATGAGCGGGTTTATGGGGCGGGGGAGAGGATGGTAGTGGAGATGGTGTGGCGGTCGTTGGCGGGGCGGGCCGAGGGGGATGATTATGTGGTTGAGGTGCGGCTGACGGATGGGAGTGGCAATTTGCGGCTGGCTCGGCAGGAGGTGATACCGGTAGGGGATGAAGTGGTGACGTCGGTTGAGTTGATATTACCGGAGGATTTGGAGGTGGGAGGATATGGTGTTTCGGTGGCGGTGTTAGTGGGGCGGACGACAGAGCAGTTATCGTTAGTGGGGGATGGGGGTGAGTTGAAGGGGGAGCGGTTGGAGTTGGGGGGGATTCGGGTTGAGTAGGAGGTGATAGGGTGTAAAGTCGCCAAACATCAAATGGTGCGATATAATTATGCAGAAAATAATTGTGTGAATAATTATATTGAACATCTGATTGACTGACAGATTTAAGATTTATCAATAGTGCACCTCAACAATATCATAACCATGTCAATGAGTAAAGCTTAAACATGGGCCTGTAAAATTGTTTCCACGAAGCAATAGCGGGTTCAAAATCAGACATGGGAG
>DATHYN010000290.1:0-5826 GCA_035459145.1 Anaerolineae bacterium
GGGAACAGTTTTTATCGGGCTGATATTGATTGTGGGGGCGGGTTTGGGCTTAAATGAGCTCTATTTTAGCGGCAATTATGGGAAAGATGATATTCGTCAGTTGGTAGATTATGTTGAGGCGCGGGCGGGGCAAGCGGATATTGTGGTGTATAGTGATGCGATATTGATGCAATTGCATTATTTTTATAGTCAGCGACCGGCGTTGCCAGTGACGGCGTTGCCAGTTTATCCACATTATTATCGGGCTGAGACGGGGGAGACGTTAAATGATTATTTGGCGACGTATGAGCGTATTTGGCATGTGCCGTCGTTGGCGGCGGAGCCGGGGGAGCGGGATGCGGAGCGGATGGTGAGGGAGACGTTGTTGGCCGAGGGGAGGTTGGTGGAGAAAGTGTCGTGGTCGGCGCGGGGGACGGCCTTGGGGGTGGAGTTGTATGATACACGGCCGGTGGCGGTCGTTTTGGATGAAGACGAGATGGGGGCGGTACGTTGGGATGGTTTTCCGGCTTTGGTTGGGCATCAGATTTTAAGCGGTGAGGCGGCGCGTGAGGCGGCGCGTGAGGCGGTGTGGGTTGATTTATATTGGGGAGATGAGCGCGTGGAGACGGAGCAGTTGCAGTTGCGGTGGCGGTTGCGGGCTGGGGGTGATGATTGGTCGTGGGTGGAGGAGAGTCGGCCGTTGGGGGAGCGGCCAGAGGCGGTGGGGGACGGAATTGGTTGGCGGCGGAGTTATGGGGTGACGTTGCCGGTGGGGACGCCGCCGGGACGTTATGAGTTGAGTGTGGTGGGGTGGTTTGAGGATAGTGGGACGTTGGCGGGTGAGTGGTTGGTGTTGGGGGAGGTGATGGTGGGGATATCGGAACGGCCGTTATTTGGGCGGGGGCGTGCGGCCGAGGGGATTACATTTGCGAATGGGTATGAGTTAGTGAAGGTGGCGGCACGGGATGAGGCGGTGAAGCCGGGGCATGTTATGCCCGTTGATTTGGTGTGGCGAGCGGGCGAAGGTGGTGGGGATTTGCGTTATCGGGTAGAGATTGTGGGTGAGGATGGCGCGGTGTTGGGGGTGGAAGAGGGGGGTGTGGGGCCAGGTTGGTTGGCGGCCGAGGCGTGGCCGGTGGAGCAAGGGGTGGGGGATCGGTTGGCATTGTATTTTCCACCGACGGCCGAGCCGGGCACATATCGGTTACGGTGGCAGTTATTTGCGGGTGATGAGTTGATTCAAGGGCGACGTGGTTGGGGGTGGGCACAAGAGGCGGTCGTGTTTGGGGGGGTGGAAGTTGAGCCGTGGCCGTTGGTGACGACGTTACCGGCGGTGGGGCAGGAGGTGGGAGCTATTTTTGGTGAGGGGGTGCGGTTGCACGGGTATGATTTAGAGATTGGGGCAGCGGGGGGGGCGTTGCGGTTGGTGTGGGTGGTGGAACGGCCGTTTGTTGAAGATTATTACGCCTTTGTTCATCTGGTTGATAGTGAGGGGAAGATTGTGACCCAAATTGATTGGACACCAGTGACTGGGTTGCGGCCGACGAGTGGGTGGCGAGCAGGTGAGGTGTTGGTGGATGAGTATTGGTTAGGGGTGGCGGATAGTGAAGGAGCTGATTATGAGATAGTGGTGGGGTTGTATCGGCCAGCAGATGGGTGGCGGGTACCGGTGGTCGTTGATGGTGAGGTGATGGGGGAAGGGGGGGTGCGGTTGCCGTGGGCCGAGCGGTAGGGTGGTTATTTCATCCCCATCGACCAGCTCTTTTCGCGATCCATATCAACGAAGTAGGATTCACACGCTTCGTCGATCATGGCGGGAGACATGACGGGGTCTTCATCGAGATAGTTGCAGATAGCGATGATGGTTTTGAGGATGTCACGCGGGTGAGCGGATTGCATGGGGCGGGTAGCTTCCTTGCCACGATACCAATTTTTGACTAGATGGATAAAGCCATCTCGGTCGAAGGGGACTTTGTAGACATTGCACATGATTTTAAAGAGTTCGTAGAACATCTTTTCATCGGGGCCAGTAACTTCGACTTTGATTTGGATCCGGCGGAGGAAAGCGCCATCCGTTAGTTCGCTCGGGTCGAGATTGGTAGAGAAAACGATGAGCTGTTTGAAAGGGAACTGAATGGTTTGTCCCGATTGGAGGGTGAGGAAGTCGATACGTGTTTCGAGGGGGACAATCCAGCGGTTAAGGAGCTCTTCTGGTGTGATTTGTTGGCGGCCAAAGTCATCGATGAGGAACATGCCACCATTGGCTTTCATTTGGAGAGGGGCTTCATAGAATTTAGCGACTGGTTCGTAACGAAGTTCGAGCCCTTGCATATCAAGCTCACCACCGACCATAACGGAAGGTCGTTTGATGATGGCCCAGCGCTCGTCCAATTTGCGATTACCAAAACGACTGGCAAAATCGTTGCCAGGGATAACTTCTTCATGTTTGAGGGGATCAAAAAGTTGGATAATTTGGCCAGCTACGTTAAGAGCGTAAGGCATGAAAATAGGTTCTGTCCCGGCGAGAAGTTCGGCACAGGCTTCGGCGATGGTTGTTTTACCATTACCTGGAGGGCCATAGAGGAAGAGAGAGGTACCGGCATTGATAGCGGCTCCGATACGACGGTGAAAGCCATCAGGTAAGATTAAGTGGCCGATCGCTTTTTGGACACGCTCTGGGGTGATGCGTTCAACATTGCTTGATTGGATGAGGACAGATTCATTATAGACTTCAATATCAATGGGGACAGGGCCGATATATTGGGAGCGGTCCATAGAATCACGGGCGCGACGGACGCCGGCATCGGTGAGGCGATAGGTATAGGTTAAGCTACCAAGGGAGCCTGTGCCGGTGATTTCGACAACATTTTCTTGTTTGAGCTTGGACATCATTTTGTCCAGCATTTGGGCGGGCAAGCGTAAGATTTCACGAAAACGGCTAATACTTACATTCCGTTCTTGGAACATTAAGCGGTAGATGAGGTCATAGACAACAGCTTCTTGAATGCCGAGTTTTTCTATTTCCTCTGGTTGTGTAACCAGCTTGGCCATTGGGTGGGTAGTAATTTGTTTTTCGTCAATATTGGGCATAGAGCGCCTTCCAATGCGATTGGCGGAACCACCAGACATGACAGTCATACCGTCTTCTCCTTAAGCGGAAATATAATGCAATATAGATGTGTTGAAATCGTTAAAATAAAATATACAGTATCAAAATGATTACAAATATTACTACAAAATGATATTGTTTCATTTATAATTATAGCATAGTTAGGGGGGAAGAGCATTTAGGAAAATAGTCGCATTAATGCATGAGGAGGCCACCATCGACAGTTAGGGTGGTACCGGTGATATATTGGCTATCTGGGGAGCAGAGGAAGAGGGCGGCGGTGGCGAGATCGGTGGGGGTACCGAGGCGGCCGAGGGGAATGGTGGTTGGGGAGGGGGCATGAGCGTTGGCTGGTTCAAAATGGCCGGGCAGTAAGGTATTGACACGGATGTTGTAGGCGGCAAATTCACGGGCACATTCACGGGCGAAGCCGACCATACCGGCTTTGCTGGCGCAGTAGGCGGCGTGATTGGCTAGCGGGGTATTGACGCCAGCGGTGTCGGCGATATTGAGAATAACACCGCCACGGTCGCTGTTTTCATCAGCCATGACACGGCCACAGAGTTGGCTCATAAAGAAAGTGCCTTTAAGATTAACCTCAAGGCAACGGTTCCAATCCCACTCATCCATTTTAAGAATTGAGCTTTGGGGGCGGACGGCGGCATTATTAACGAGAATATCTAGTTGGCCCCATTGTGCGCGGGTGGTTTCGATGAGATGGACGCATTGGAATTTGTTGGCGACATCAGCACTGATGCCGATGGCTTGGCCGCCGGCCGAGCGGATGGTTTGGGCGGTTCGTTCCGCTCGATCGGGATTTAGATCATTGACGGCGACTTGGGCGCCAGCGGCCGCTAATTGCTGGGCGATAGCGGCACCAAGACCTTGACCAGCACCGGTAACGATAGCAACTTTATTGTGGAGAGAGCTCATAATATTTAACTTTTGGGTGGTGCGTAGAGTAATGATTCTAATAATGCTTTCAGTTCGCGCCGTTCACGGACACGCCCTGATTTGTAGATGCGTAAGCTTTCATCATTCCATTCTAGGCAAACAAAATAGGTAAATCCTTGTACGCCATCGAGTGGGTCGAGTTGTTGGCGGACAGTTAGTTCGTAGAGTGCACAGAGGGGTTTTTTTTGTGGTGAGAGGAGGACACCAGCTTCTAGATCGGCGATAGCGACTAATGCGTCTTCGGAGGGGATACTGCGACGTTCTTGGTAGATACGAAAACTCATGAGGGTGGCGACAACGAGCAAGATCGCTACAGTGAGGGTAGCGACAATGACAGGCATTGTTTGATTGCCGGTGCCATTGATGAGCCAATAGAGGACATTGCTACCCATAATGACACTGAAACCGAAGAGGACTAAAGTCAATAAAGCGGGTGTATTGATAGGACGATATTCAAAATAGATATTTGTATCTTGATAACGGATGGTATAACCGAGATTTGTAAACTTCTTCATTACTCATTTTTTGCTTCAGCAAATATTTGCTCGAAGGTACTGTAAGGTTGTGCCCCAGCAATAATTTGCCCATTGATATCAAAACTTGGGCGGCTACGAATTCCTTGGCGGCGACGGGCATCATCTTGTTGACGAATGGTGAGACGGATTTCTTCGCTATCGTAGCAGGTGGCGAAGGTAGCGTTGTCAAGTCCATTGGTGGTGGCGGCATCGAGGAAATAGCTTCGGTCGCCACGATAGGTTTGACTATAGTTTTCGTAGAGCCAGGAATGCATTTGCCAGAAGGCGGAGGGGTTTTGTTCGCCGGCGCAGTAGGCGGCGGCGGCGGCATTTTCGCTATTGGGGCCGATGTCAAGGACGGGCCAGTAGATCATTTGTACTTCACCGGTGGCGACATGGTTGGCAATAATCTCTTTGGAAGTGCCTAACACGTAGGCACGGCAAGCGCTTCAGAGGAAATCGGAGTAGTCGATGAATTTGATGTCGGCCGAGGGGGAGCCGAGATAGAAGGTGCCATCTTCATTCTTGCCAGCGGGGATATTGCCAAGTTCGGAGGGGATGGTGGGTTCTGATTGTGTATCAGTTGGTTGGGTATCGTTGCTACTGCAAGCCGTGGCAACTAGAAGTAATATCAATAGGAGTATAAATTTTTGAAACCGCATATGTGCACTTCCTTGACTTACATGGTTATAAAAGTAAATTAGGCTCTTATTATAACGTGATTAGGTCAAGGGTGCATTGCATATTTTAGGGAGAATTCTTATTCAGTGCTGTTTCGATGAGTGTTTTGAATCTATCAGGGGCGGGAGCACTATAAAAGAACTCGCCATTGAGATCAAACGCGGGTTGCGAGTAGACACGACGGTCGATACGTATTTGGTCGAGGTTTTTGATGGTATCGAGGCCGATGTTTTGGTCATAACAGGTTGTGAAAAGTTCTTCATCGAGACCGATATTACGGGCGGCTTGAATATAAAAGTCGCGGTCAGCGCTATAAAGTTGGGAAGAGCGTTCAAATAGATAATAGTGCATCGTCCAGAAATGTTCGCTATTTTGTTGGCCAGCACATTCAGCGGTTAGGGTGGAGTAGACACTTGGTGAGCCATGATTTAAGACGGGCCAAAAGATAATGCGAAGTTGGCCCGTTTGGACATACTCTTCAATTAATATTGGTTCAGTACCTAACACGTAGGTACGGCAACTTAGTCACAAGAAGTCGGAGTAATCGATAAGGGTTACTGGTGCTTGGGGAGAGCCGATGTAAAAAGC
>DATHYN010000291.1:0-3994 GCA_035459145.1 Anaerolineae bacterium
CGCCAATCCGCCCCCACGGCCGCCAATGACGTTACCTGCACCAATTCATACCGCTCAATCAAATAGCTTTCCCCATCAAATAACGCCGCCCACGGCATAGCCGCCCACGTTGGCGGCCCCGACACATACAACCGCTCACACCCCACTAACTCGACCCAAACATCCCCTAACAAAGCGTACAAACGGCGCAAATACATCTGTGCTCGCCCTTCACTCCCCCCACCTAACCGTGCCGTATTCTCCACATAAAAAGACCAAGCCGTTAACAAACGCCCCAATTCCGCTACCTCCGCCACCCCAGCCATCACCCACACCCGCTTCCCCCGCATACAAAAAACCTGCACCTTACCCGCCACCTCATATAAATGTAACAGCCCTTCATTTGCGCCTAAATTTATTTGTATTTGAGACAGCAACGGCCGTTCCTCCCCCTGCCGCACCTCCCCACCACCATACCGCGCTCGTCGCTGATATTGTGCCTGCTTAATCCCCATCTCAATCTCCGCCAATTTTGCCGCCACCTCCCCTCGGCCTTCCCCCGATGATACCCATTCACCCACTACCAACTGGTTCTGATACCAATGCCACGCTTGCCGCAAACTCGCCAACTCATCGTCACCCGCTCCTTCACCTTCTTCCCTACCCTGATTCATCAACGGTGCCACCTGCCACCGCTCCAAAGCATTCACCAATCGCTCCCAACCAACCGCCCCCTCTATCTTCAACCGATGTACCAATCCCACATACGCTTCATAAATCGGTAGCTTATCCGCCATAAAACCAACCTGAAACTCATCCAAAATCAAATATTGACGCATCCACTCACATTCCGCCATCGCTTGCTCATACATCGTCCACCCTACTCGCCAATCCCCTCCGGCCACGGCCAAATTCGCCTGCTCATACAACAACTGAACCCCCAACTCCCGCAAATGATACCGCCGACTTAATCCCAATCCTTGCTCAAAATAATCAGCCGCTCGCACAGCACCAACCCATCTCTTCCCCTCTGGTCCATACGCCGCCAACCGACCCAACAACAAATATAACCGTGCTTGCCACAATGGCGGCCACTCAGCAGTCACCATTCCCTCTAACCGCCGCCCAATACGCCAACCACGCTCCAAATGCCCAGCCAACCAAGCTACCTCCGCCCGCCGAACATCAACCTCCCACACCCGCAACCAAACCCCTTCTTCGCGCCAAATCCGCCGTGCCTGCCCTAACCGCTTCTCCGCTAACTCCCACAAACCCGTCCGCTGATAAATCTTAGCCTCATTCAATAACCCCAACGCATATTCCACCCGCATCCGCTTCTGCTTAAATAACCGCTTGCTTTTACCAATCAAAGCCAACGCTTCTGGATACAAACTCAACTGTTGATACACCAACGCCCGCCGCAAATCAACCAAGCCCATCTCCACCGGCATCGGAATCGATTCATACTGCTCATACGCCCCCCCTAAATGTTCTAACGCTTGCAAATATCGCCCTTGTTCATAAGCCAACCAGCCTAACTGTAGCCCCGCCCGCGCTCCATCCGCTACATACCCAGCCTCGGCCAATACCCTCTGCGCCTCAGCCAACAACCCCTCCGCCGCCTCATACCGATTATTTAACCGCAACCAATCAGCCCGATTAATATCCAATAACGCCCCCGGAATCTCTTCCCCCAGCCGCATAAACACTTGCCGACTATGCTCATACGTCTGCCACGCCTGAGCCATCTCTCCCATCCGCGTCAAAATCACCCCTAATGTCATCTCTAAATTAGCAAAATAGACACTCTGCTCCTCACCCAACCCCACAAACGTCTGCCGCGCTTCATCACCCACCGTCAACGCCTCCGCATACGCCCCCATATCACGCAAAATCGATACCCGATTGACCTTCAAACCCGCCACGCGTCGCCAATCTTTCAACTGGGCATAATACCCCTCCGCCTGTTTATACGCCGCTAAAGCTTGTCGATATTGACTCAAATAACTATGTCCAACCCCCTCTAACCAATACGCCATCCCCCGCGCCTCGGCCGTCCCAATCCGCTCCGCCACCCCATGCAACAACGGCACCTTCTCCATCGCCCTCTGCGCCTGCTGTCGCTGTGCCTCTGCCAGCTTACCCACTAACAACCTGAGCAACTCGATATCTAAATCCGCCCGCCACTTATCTAACAGCCGTCCTAACGACCTACTCCCCCCCTCGGCCCACAAATAATCAGCTAACGCCTCCCGCTTCATGCCACCCTTAACTGCTCAATCGTCATCACTACCTCTACCAATTGAACCTGCAACCCATACTCGCCTGTCGGTAACGCTTCCATCTCGAAATAGCCAAACTCGTCGAGAGGGAGGGCTAACGGCCGTTCCAACTCCCCACCACGCACCACTACCTGCCCCACAAACGTCGCCGTCGGCTCCGCCAACGCCGTAATCTGCCCCTGTAAACGCCACTGTCCCGTCCCCAACTGCATCTCCGCCAATGTCACTACCAACTCATACCCCCCCGCCTCATATTGGTACTGTTGTCGCGCCCCCCCGCGCACCGCCACCCCACTAACCACCGGCTGAAATACCCCTGCTAACCATTCCTGCCCCGCCAGCATCACTTTCTCTAACCAACCCGCCGGTACCGATACCACCTCTTCCCCACCTATATCACGCAAATGAGCCACTTCATCACGGCATAATAAACAGGTAGCCAAATGCGCTTCTAATGGCACCACCTCGGCCACAGCCAGAAAATCACTCACATAATCTAACAACGTATCCGTCTGCGGACACTCATACCGATATAACGCGGGTAACATCTCCCCCTCTAACCGCGCTAACATCGCCGCCTCCGCCTGACAAAACGGACAATTCTCAATATGCGCCGCTATCTCAGCCGTCGCCTCACCCGCATTATAGGCTAATAAATCCCCTTCCCCCATCACTTTTGGTTCAATACATTTTTCGTTGGTCATCATCCCGACCTCATCTTAACAATAGTAAAATTTTTATCTCTTACTTACTCAACGCTTCTCAACCCGTTTTGACGACATTTGCGTCCAAAATTGGTCAAATTGGTTATAAAAATGCCCGCCGAATCCGTTTTAATAGCCGCTCTTTCACCCGCCGCACCTCCCCCGCCTCGGCAAACAGCTCTGGATACGTCTCGTACACCTTCCGCGGCGCTAATCCCTGCTCAAACACAATCTGCAACACCGCCACCTCAGCCGGATCCGTTACATTCTCCCCCAACCAGCTTCGTAAATGCGCATGCCGCTCTTCCTTTAACATCAATTGCTCCGGCCCACCCGCCGTACTCACCGTCCCCACCCGCTCCACTTCCTTACCCAACTCCGCCTGTAACGCCCGCTGTCTCTGCTTCACCCGCCGCCAATCCAAACAGATCGTAGCCACACATCTCTGCAAATATTTCAACACCGCCCCCACATGCTTAAACTTATTCCGCAATGGATGCCGCTGCTTATCACTCAAAATCCGCCAAAACTTCAACCAGCTCTCCTGCGCTAAATCTTTGATAACCTCTTCCCCCACTTCCCCCTCCCGAAATTCCCGATGAAGCCAATCATAGACCAATCGCTGATACTGAGCCTGCACCCCCTCCCAGGCCGCCTCATCCCCCTCCTCTAACGCCCGTCGCCACAACTCAAAACATGCGCCACCACCACCCTTGTGCCTATTCTCTGCCTGCTGGCTCGACTCTTGCCAACATCCCCGTACCAGCTCAACCACTTCCATCTCGGCCCAGTTTGAACGTTCCATCCTTCGCTTCACTTTTGTTATCAATGATTAAGACGGGCTACTATATCATCATTACGCCCAATCCTCAACTTTTGCTGTTCATTAGGGTGCATTAACGACTTGTCATGAATTGCAAAAAAGGGCATCAACTGATATTTTGAATTAAGACAAAAAACAAAGTTCAGAGGATGCCCTAATGAATAATATACCAGAAATTGCAAAAAAGATAACCGAAATGGTCAAGA
>DATHYN010000292.1:0-1239 GCA_035459145.1 Anaerolineae bacterium
GTGGGTGGGGGAGATCCACGGTGTGTATTTGCAGATCGGCCGTATCCGGGGGATGAGTTACGTAAGCGGACGGATGTGCGAATAGAGGGGTTGACGGTGCAGAAGGGGATGGTGGCCGAGGGTGGGGGTGGGGGGATTTATAATGAGCAGGGGCGATTAATTCTTTATCAAGTGACCGTGCAAAATAATTATGCGTATGAGGGTGGGGGTATTTGGAGTGAGGCGGAGACATTTATGTCGGAAATGATTATAGGTGATAATGAGGCGGTGACAGCGGGGGGTGGGGTACGGATATCGCGTCAGTTTGAGGTGCCGTATCCGGCGGGGGATGAGGGGTATTATTTTTTTCGATTAGATCATAGTTTGGTGATATCTAATGTAGCGGGTACGGATGGTGGTGGCGTAGATTGGAATGGGTTAGGGTATGGCGCCGTGTATATTAGTACGAATACAGTTACGAGAAACCGGGCGGAGCGTGGGGGAGGGGTTAAGGGGAAACAGGAGGGGTATTTTTTTGGGGTTACAGTGGCTTATAACGAAGCAACAGAAGGGGGAGGGGGTGTTGATGTGCAGGGTGATATTGATTTAATGAGGGTTTTATTGGCTGATAATGTGCCCACGAATTGTGGTAATAGTGGGGTGGGGGTGAAAATATATAATTTGACGACGGATGGGAGTTGTGGGTTTGTCAGCAATCGGAATCAGATTAATGTTGACCCACATTTGGGTGCGTTACAGCAGTATGAAGCGGGCACACCGGTTTATCCGTTGTTAGATGGGAGTTATGCGTTAAATCGGGGTGGGGGCGCATTTTCTTGTCCGGCTAGAGATCAACGGTTGGTGGTAGCGCCACAGGGTGGATTGTGTGATATTGGTTCGTTTGAGCGTGATACGTATTTTTGGGTGGCGGCGGCGGATCATTATACAGGGACAATTGGGGTAGAGTTAGATGCGTCGTTTGAGGGGGTGTTGGCCAATGATGCCGGTTATTTGCCAGATGGTGAGGAGGCGATGCCGGTGGTGGCCACGCCGCCGGCGGTAGGCACGTTGCTGTGGGAAGCAGAGGGGACATTTCGGTATATGCCCCCGTTAGATTTCAGTGGTGATGTTACATTTACGTATCAGGTTATGGTGGAAGGGGTGCCGATGGAGGGGGAAGTGCGGTTGACCTTTGTGGAACCGGTGAGGACGACATCTGTGGGGGATGTGGTGGTAACTGGGGAGGGGGAGGGGACAACG
>DATHYN010000293.1:0-19049 GCA_035459145.1 Anaerolineae bacterium
GGGGGGGCGACGCCGTTGCAGTCGAAGTCATTGCTATCAATGTAGCCGTCGAAATCGTTGTCTTTGCCGTCGTAGCAGGCGTAGGGGTTGGCTTCGGCGCTGTAGGTGGCGCACTCGGCCGAGGCGTCCATGCTATTGTACATACGCAAATATTCGTTGTAATACGCTTGGGCGATGGCGGCATCGTGGATGATGAGGGTGTTTTCATCGTTGGCATCGGTACCGGCGCTGGTCCAGTTGTAGGAGCCGGTGATGACGACAGGGTCGGCGCCGAAGGGGTCGATGACGGCGAATTTGTGGTGGACTTTGCCGCCGAAGTTTTCGATGCGGGGGGTCATGCCCGCGGCGCATAATTTGTTGTCTTCGGCGTAGAGGTTGGAGGCGCCGACGGCGTCGAAGATGCCGTCCACGGTGACGCCAGCTTGGTGTTTGCTGACGAGGAGGTCGCCTAAGCTATCGGAGGTGAAGTAGAAGAGGGCGAAATAGATTTCATCGGTCGCTTCGCTGAGTTCTTCGTAGACAGCTTGTTCGACGTTGTCACTGGGGGAGAAGTAGCTTTCGACGTAGGTGCCATCGAAGAGGAAGTTGTGGGTGGTGTTGTCTGTTTTGTAGATGCTGAAGAGGTTGTTGGTGAACATTTCTTCGAATTCTTGGGTGTAGGCGGTGGCGAGGGCGGCCGAGGTGATGGCGATGCTGTTGTTGCTGTTGTAGCTGAAGCCGCTATTGGTGATGTTGGTGGAGCCGGTCCAGACGGTTTGGCTATCGAAGATGAAGAATTTGTTATGTTCGATGGTGGAGGCGCGGTTGTCGTGGACGACGGGGATGCCGGCGTTTTCGAGGGCGGCATAATGGGCACCGTAATAGCCGAGGTAGGCATCATCGTCACCGACGATGCGGACGGCTACGCCTCGGTTGTGGGCGTTGATGAGGGCATCGCGGACATATTCACGGTCAAGGCCGTAGAGGGCGGCGTCGATACTGGTGGTAGCATTGTTGATGAGGTCAACGAGGGCTTGTTCCATGGCGTCGGGGGTGTAGCTGTAGCCGGAGGCGGTGAGGGTGTCGTTGAAGTAGACGCTGATGGCGGCGGGACCGGAGTCGAGACCTTCGTCTATTTGGCCGTCGCAATTGTCATCTTTTTGGTTGAGGATTTCAGTGGCACCGGGGTAGATGGCGTCATCGGTATCATCACAGTCAGGGGTGGGGGTGGCGATGTTGGGGCTGTAGAGGTAGCCGTCGTTATCGTTATCGGTGAGGCTGTTTTGGGGGGAGCCATCGACGGCGCCATTGGTCCAAGCATTGCTGTTGGTGCCACTGATGTTGGGGTTAGTGCGGTACATTGTTTCTTTGGTGTTGTTATCACCCGCGTACCAAGTGTCGACGTTATCGATACTGTTGGTGCCGGCTGAGAGGGTGAGGTTTTCACCGGTGTTGCCGAGGGAGCCGGTGTAGATTTGGTCGGCGAGGGTGGTGGGGGCGCTGTTATCATCGGTCCGTTCGAGGAGGAAGGAGCCGTTGGCGGGGATGGCGCCATCGAGGGTGATGGTGGGGGAGCCATCGGCGGCGTTGAGGGTCCAGCCGGTGATATCGATTTCGTTGTTGGTGGTATTGGTGAGGACGATCCATTCATCATAGGTGCTGGTGGTGGTGCCCATCCAAGCGATTTCTTGGATGACGACGTCGAGGGGGTTGGCGGCGTTGATGGTGGCCGAGGGTTGTAAGAGCAAGATGAATAAGAGCAAGGCGAGTCCTAGCAGACGGTGGCGCCAAAAAAACATGATGAAGTTCTCCTTTGGGGTTGATGGTAAAGTTTTTGTTGAAACGACTCAAGCGGACTCGATTGTATCAGAGTTAGGAGAGAATGATCGGAGTACAGTTCCGAATTTGTTCCGAGTTATCGGAACGGGGAGGTTGATTGGGGAGATTGGATAGATTAAGGGGGCAAGCGGGGTAAAGCTGAGTTGGGGATAGCGAAACGGCCGAGTGGTATTTGCTACCACTCGGCCGTTTCACATTTAAAACAAGGGGTTTGGCTTAAGTTCTGTTCAAATTGTTGAACGGAACTTTGACAACAACTAGTTTAGTTTGTATTGAGCGACCAGAGATTCCATTTCGCGGGCGATGGTGGAGAGGTCTTTGGCTGCTTTTTCGGTTTGGCGGGTAGAGGCGAGGCTTTGGACTGTGGCTTGATTGATATTTTGCATGGCGAGGGCGATCTGTTCCATGCCGGTGGTTTGTTGTTGGGAGCTGGCCACAATTTGGCGGGCGGAGTTGGCGTTGCTGACGATACTTTGGGCCAGTTGTTCGATGGTTTCACCCGTTTGTTCCGTTTGTTTGACCCCGTCATCGACCCCTTTGGTGCCTTCTTCGGTGGCCATGACGGCGGCGTTGGTGGCGCGTTGGATTTCGTTAAGGATTGCTTTAACTTGGCCGGTGGCTTGTTTTGATTGCTCGGCCAAGTTGCGGACTTCGACGGCGACGACGTTGAACCCTTTGCCATGTTCACCGGCACGAGCGGCTTCAACGGAGGCGTTGAGGGCTAAGAGGTTACTTTGGGAGGCGATGTCGTTGACGGTGGCGATGATGTCACCGATGCGTTGGGTTTGTTCGCTGAGGGCGAGGATGTTTTCGGCGATGCCGGCGACGCGGTGTTTGATTTGGTTCATGTTGCCGACGGTTTGGGTGACGGCGTCTTGGCCGAGGTGGGAGATTTGGGTGGTTTGGGCTGATTGTTCCGCCACTTGTTCGGCGCGGGTGAGGGCTTGCTCGACAATGGAGCGGACTTCGTCGATGGTGGTGGTGGTTTGGGAGATGGCGGCCGATTGTTCAGCGGCGCCGGAGGCTTGCTGGGTCATGGCGGCCAGAATTTCGTTGGCGGCGGTGGCCATGTTGTTGGTCGCTTCGCGGATACGGGTTGTCATTTCGCCTAAGCGGAGGACCATGTTGTTTAGGTTGTGGCCTAAACGGGTGAGGTCATCATTGTTGCCATTTAGAGTGAGACGAACGGTTAAATCACCTTGCGTTACTTGCTCGATGAAACGGCTGTATTGGTTAACGGTGTTCTCGATTGTTTCTTTGGCGACAGCGTTTTTATTCGCTTCTTGCTCGACTTGGCGTAATTGTTGCTCTTTTTCGAGACGTTGTTTGAGGTTATCGGTCATCGAGTTAAAGGCGTTGGCGAGGAGGCCGACTTCGTCTTGGTAGGCGACGCGGGCTCGAGTAGAAAGATCGCCGTTGGTGATGGCGGTAGCGACTTCGGCGACGGATTGGAGGGGAACGGTGATGCTACGGCTAATGAAGACGGCGAGGGCGATGGTGGCTAAAACGGCGATGCCGACGGTCACAATCAGAACGAATTGAGTTTGTTGGACTAGGTTTTCGGTATCGGTGGCTAAGGTTTGGAAATCATTGACGACGCTGGTGGACATATCGGAGGCGGTTTGGCGGATTTGGGGGCCGAGGGTTTGGATATCAGCCAGGAGGAGGTTTTGATTTTTGTAATCGTTTTGTAGATTTTGGAAACCAGTATGGTAGCTGTTGACAGCGGTGCGGATACTGGCGAGTTCAGCTTGGTGGATGCCATCTTGGACCAGTGGGGTGAGGCTATCAAGGGCGTCGATAGTTTGGTCGTACCGTTCTTCAAACTTAGTGGCCATGGCTTCATCACCATTATCGAGGTATTTAAAGGCGTCTAAGCGCATGAGGATGAAGGTGCGTTGGGCGCTACCGGCGTAAAAGGCGATGTCTGATTCGTTATTGTTAGTGGCCGAGACGCGGAGGTCTTGTAATTGGTTTTCGACTAAGGGGCCTTGAACGTCGAGAACATTATCGACAATTTGTTGTCGGTTGTTCATAGCGATTTCGACTTGGTCAAATTTATCGATGTACGTGGTTAAATCGGCTTTGATATCGTTGAGCAAGGTGACCCGTTCTGGTTTGGTAATATCGGTGTCGGCTTGGGTCAAGAGTTCTTGGAAGGCGTTATGTTCTTCATTGTAACGGGTCAAGTCCTCGGCGTTTTGATTCATGGCATAGGTGATGGCATAATAGCGCATCAACAAGATTTTGGAGACCATTTGGTCAGCCAGATGCTGGTCTTGGGCCAAGTCGAAGGCGAGGGTATTGACTGTTTGGTTAATTTGATTGAGACGGATGACGGCGAGGCCCCCAACAGCGGTTAAGAGAAGTAAAACGAGTAAATAACCGGTGATAATTTTGGTGCCAACTTTGAGATTTCTGAATTTGTCCATGATATTGCCCTTGTTTAAGTTAGTGAAATAGGTTGGATAGAAATGGGCTGTTATGACAGTTGGGGGTGGTTCAGAATTTTGTTTACATATGAATCACCCTGAAATTGTTTAAAAGTTACTCATTAACAGCTGTCTATATTCTACAGAAAAGCGAGGGGTAAGTCGGGTGATATTAGGCATTGTTTTGGGTGATAATTGTCATACAGTTGGTGACAAACGGGGGGGAAAGCATATTATTTGCCGATGGTCGTGGTAGAATGGTACTATTAAGTGTATTAAACTAAATATCTTCAACACTTGATCTTGAAAATATGCCGTTTAATACGTTGAAGTTGTTAATCTAAAAGTGTGGAATATTTTGGTTAAACAACTTACAATAACCTGAGTTCGATAATTAATGAAGCCGATGTGAGTGTTGGTTAGGGTATTGTTAGGGTAGATTTCTCGACTCCATTTTACCCTTTGGCGATTGGTAGGTTCTAATGGAGGAGGGCGGGTAAAATTTCGCTCGAAATGACGTTACTCCATTTTACCCTTTGGCGATTGGTAGGTTCTAATGGAGGAGGGCGGGTAAAATTCCGCTCGAAATGACGTTTGAAGGGGCCCTGTGAATTGTCGAACTCAGATTACAATATCTTTGGTTGCTCATAAAATTGAATGGATTGGTTTATGGGCCAAGAGTAAGTAAATTTCCAGATCGTTTTTGGACAAATATAGTCGCCTAGCAGAGGTGATTGGTGAGAAAAAGTGATAAAACCTTTTGGAAATTAACTTAGTAATGTTTGTGATTATTTAATAAGTAGACGGAAGGTGAATTAAGATGCAATATGTAGCGGCGATTGATCAGGGGACGACGAGCACACGGTGTATGATATTTGATCATGGGGGGCAGGTGGTAGCGATTGATCAGAAGGAGCATGAGCAAATTTATCCTCAGCCGGGGTGGGTGGAGCATGATCCGTTAGAGGTGTGGGCGAATACGGAAGAGGTGATTAGGGGGGCGTTGGCGAAAGGGGAGCTAACGGGGGAAGATATAGCGGCGGTGGGGATTACGAATCAGCGGGAGACGACGTTGGTGTGGGATCGGAAGACGGGGAAGCCATATTATAATGCGATTGTATGGCAGGATACGCGAACGGATAAGATTTGTGCCGCGTTGGCGAAAGAGGGGGGGCAAGATCGGTTTCGGGAGCGGGTGGGTTTGCCGTTGGCGACCTATTTTTCGGGGCCGAAGGTGGCGTGGATTTTAGATAATGTGGAGGGGGGGCGGGAGGCGGCCGAGCGTGGGGATGCGATTTTTGGGAATATGGATAGTTGGTTGATTTGGAATTTGACGGGTGGGGTTGATGGTGGGGCGCATGTGACGGATGTAACGAATGCGAGTCGGACGATGTTGATGGATTTGAAGAGTTTGAGTTGGGATGAGGAGATTTTGGGGGTGATGGGGATTCCGGCGAAGATGTTGCCGCGGATTGTACCGTCGAGTGATCCGGAGACGTGGGGGGTGACGGGGGCCGAGGGGGCGTTTGGGGCGGAGATACCGGTTTGTGGTGATTTGGGTGATCAGCAAGCGGCAACGGTGGGGCAAGCTTGTTTTGTTCCTGGGGAGGCGAAGAATACGTATGGTACCGGCTGTTTTATGTTGTTGAATACGGGGACGGAGATTGTGCCTTCGGAGCATGGGTTGTTGACGACGTTGGCGTATCAGTTTGGGGATGAACCAGCTGTTTATGCCTTGGAGGGGTCGATTGCGATTGCGGGGGCGTTGGTGCAATGGTTGCGTGACAATTTAGGTTTGATTGAGTCGGCGCCAGAGGTGGAGAAGTTGGCCGAGATGGTTGAGGATAATGGTGGGATTTACTTTGTGCCCGCTTTTTCCGGTTTGTATGCGCCGTATTGGCGGGATGATGCGCGGGGAGCGATTGTGGGGATGACGCGTTATGTGAGTAAGGGGCATTTGGCGCGGGCGACGTTAGAGGCGACTGCGTTTCAGACGCGGGAGTTATTGGATGCGATGAATGCGGATTCAGGTGTGCCGTTGAAGGCGTTGAAAGTGGATGGGGGGATGGTGCATAATGAGTTATTGATGCAGTTTCAGGCGGATGTGTTAGGGGTGCCGGTGGTACGGCCGGTGGTAGCGGAGACGACGTCGTTGGGGGCGGCGTATGCGGCGGGGTTAGCGGTTGGTTTTTGGAAGAGTACGGATGAGATGCGGACGAATTGGGGTGAGGATAAGCGTTGGTTGCCCGATGAGAAGAGTGAGGCGTCGACGACATTGTATAAGCAATGGAAGAAGGCGGTCACGCGGACATTTGATTGGGTGGAGGATTAGGTGATAGCTGGGTGGGGAGATTGGGGTGGGGGGCTAGCTTAATCGGTGGTTAAATCTAGATAATCTCGGCCGTGGAGTCGTTCCTCAATCTTCCCCCAGATGCGCTCAAGATGTTGACTGTGCTGGACATAATCGAGCGGATTGGTGTCTACGGTGAGGGTTGGACTGAGATTAAAACGTTCGATCCAATCATCGTAGAGGTTGTTGAGCTGTTGCAGATAGGTATCGGGGATTTTCTTTTCGTAGGTGCGGCCGCGTTGCCCAATGCGTCGCTGGAGAGTGGTCACATCGGCACGGAGATAGACGACGAGATCGGGAGTGGGTAGCATGGTGGTCATTGTTTGGTAGAGGTCGTAGTAGGTGTCCCAGTCACGGGGGCGCATATGCCCTTGTTGATACAGGTTGCGGGCGAAGATTTCAGCATCTTCGTAGAGACTGCGGTCTTGGATGACGGGAGTGGGGCGTTGACGAAGGGCGTGGTGTTGTTGGAGGCGGCGGGAAAGGAAATAGATTTGGGAGTGGAAGCTCCAACGGGGCATATCATCATAAAAGTCGGCCAGATAAGGGTTGTCGGCGACCGCTTCATAGACGGGTTGCCAGCCTAGTTTTTGGGTTAACAGTTCGACGAGGGTTGATTTACCAACGCCGATATTACCAGCGACAATAATAAAGTAGGGACGCATCAGTTTGTTCCTTTTGATATCAAACAACTTACGAAAAGATAGCGTTAAGAGATAAATATTTTTTATAATAGATTTTGCCGTTATAATAAACCTATCTGTGATTATTGACCAATGAAAAAGAGGAGCAGTTATGAACCGTTCACAAACTATTGTGCATTACCAAGAAAATCCAGAAATCGATGTGTTAATCATTGGGGCTGGTATTAATGGGAGTGGGACTTTTCGGGATTTGGCCTTACAGGGTGTGGATGTTTTATTAGTGGAGCGGGATGATATGTGTGCGGGGGCGAGTTCGGCGTCGTCCCATATGGTACATGGGGGGATTCGATATTTAGAGAACGGGGAGTTTCGGTTGGTGCGGGAGGCGGTGAAGGAGCGTAATCGGTTGATTAAGAATGCGCCGCATTATGTACATCCGTTACCGACGACGATTCCGATATTTAAGTGGGGGTCTGGTTTGTTGAATGCGCCGTTGAAGTTTTTGCAGTTGTTGGAGCGGCCGAGTGAGCGGGGGGCGATTGTGATTAAGTTAGGTTTGATGATGTATGATGCGTATACGGGGGGGACGGGGACGGTGCCAAAGCATGATTTTAATATGCGGTCGCAATCATTGGCGAAATTTCCGCAGTTAAATCCGGATATTTTATGTACGGCGACTTATTATGATGCGGCGATGCCGTCGCCGGAGCGGATTTGTATGGAGGTGATTTTGGATGGGGTGGCGGCGCATGAGGGAGCGAATTTCTTGAATTATATGCCGGCGGTGGGGGCCGAGGGTGGGTGGGTGACGTTGCGCGATAGGGAGACGGAGCAGGAGGTGCGGGTGAAGCCGCGTTTGGTGATTAATGCGGCGGGGCCGTGGATCGATTTAGCCAATAAAGCGTTGGGGACGAAAACGAAGATGATGGGGGGGACGAAAGGGTCGCATATTGTGGTTGATAATCAGATTTTGCGTGATGCGTTGCAGGATAATGAGATTTTCTTTGAGAATGAAGATGGTCGGATTGTATTGGTGTATCCCTTTAAAGATAAGGTATTGATTGGGACATCTGATATTCGGATTGAAGATCCGGATGAGGCGCGTTGCACGCCGGAGGAGATTGATTACTTTTTGGGGTTGGTCAAGAAGGTGTTTCCCGAGATAGAGGTGACAACGGAGCAGATTGTGTTCCGTTTTTCGGGGGTGCGGCCGTTACCATATAGTGATGCTAAACGAGCGGGGCAGATTAGCCGTGATCACAGTATTGAAGAGGTACCAGCGGGGACAGATGGTTTAGATTTTCCGATTTATGCGTTGGTGGGGGGCAAATGGACCACTTTTCGGGCATTTTCGGAGCAAACGGCGAATAAGACGTTATCTTTTTTGGGTAAGCAGCGGATTATGAGTACGGAGGAGATGGCGATTGGTGGGGGGCGTGGGTATCCGATGACGGAGCCGACGCGGCGGACGTGGTTAAGACAGCAAGCGGAGCGAACGGGGGTTGATGAAGAGCGATTAGCCGTTTTATTTGAGCGGTATGGGACACGGGCGGCGGCCGTGGCTGATTATATTGGGGCGCAGGCGGAGCGGGATCGGCCGTTGGTGGCGAAGGGTGATTTTAGTCGGCATGAGATCGCCTTTTTGGCCGAGCATGAACATGTGCGTCATTTAGATGATTTGTTGTTGCGGCGGTCGTTGTTGGGGATGTTGGGCTTTATTACGAAGGAGTTGGTTGATGAGGTGATGGCGATTGTGGCGCCGATATTGGGATGGGATGAGGCGCGGGTGGTGGCGGAAAACGGCCGTTTGCGCCAATTACTTCACGATGAGCACGCCCTAACATTAGAGTGAGTACCATGATGATCTTTGTAAAGCATGATTGTTGATGAATTTAGATAATATAGACAATGATACAACCGATGATTTAGAATTACAGCTGTTATTAGAGGCGATCTATCAACGGTATGGTCACGATTTTCGCCAATATGCCCAAGCTTCGGTCAAACGACGTGTCCGTCATTATTTAGGACAAACGGAGTTTGAGCATATTGCTGATTTAATACCAGCTATCTTACATCAGCCGAAATATTTTCATGAACTGTTATTTGCGATGTCGGTGACAGTGACAGAACTATTTCGTGACCCCTGGTTTTTTCAAGCGTTACAGTCAGAAGTATTCCCTTTTTTGCAGACATTCCCCTTTTTTAACATTTGGCACGCGGGTTGCGCTACTGGTGAAGAGGTGTATTCGTTAGCGATTTTATTACAGGAAGCGGGTTTGTATGATCGGGCTCATATTTATGCCACCGATTTTAATGATACCGCGTTGGAAAAAGCGGCGTCGCGCATTTATCCATTACGCCAAATGCGCGAATATAGCGAGCAATATCGGTTAGCTGGAGGTAAATTTTCATTGGCTGATTATTATCATTCTCGTTACGATTCGGTGATTTTGGATCAATCATTACAACGTAATATCACCTTTGCCAATCATAATTTGGTTACGGATGGGCCGTTTGCGGAGATGCATTTAATTTTATGCCGTAATGTTCTCATCTATTTTAATAAGAAGTTACAAGATAAGGTGTTAACGACCTTGAGCAACAGTTTGTGCCATAATGGGTTTTTATGTTTAGGTAGTAAAGAGTCTTTACAGTTTTCTGAGGTAGGGGGGCATTTTAATGAGTTAGAGCAGGGGGTGAGAATTTATCAGTATAAGGCTGTTATTTAATGGGTACACGGTCAAGGGTGGTGGTGATAGGGACTTCATGGGGAGGATTGGCGGCGTTACGTGTTGTTTTGCAGGTGGTGGGGCCAGATTTTGCGTGGCCGATATTGGTTGTTCAACATCGGGCACCGGGCAAGCGTGATCATTTGACCGCGTTGGTGCAGGAGATGACGCCGTTAAATGTGGTGGAGGCGGCGGATAAGATGATGATTAAGCCGCGGACAGTTTATTTGGCACCGGCTAATTATCATTTATTGGTGGAGCGAGATTTTTCGTTGAGTTTATCGATTGATGAGAAGGTTAATTATTCGCGGCCGGCGATTGATGTGTTGTTTGAGACGGCGGCCGAGGCGTATCGTTCCGCTTTGATAGCCGTTTTATTGACGGGAGCGAGCAATGATGGGACGAATGGATTACGAGTGGTGCAGGCGTTTGGTGGTTTGACCATTGCGCAATCGCCACAGACGGCGGAAGTGGCATTAATGCCACAGTCGGCGATTGAGGCGGGGGTTGTTGATTTTGTGTTTGATTTAGAAGAGATTGGGGAATATTTGACCCATGTGGCTAAAAATGTGGGTGGGTTGATCTTATGATTGGAAATGTTGTGTGAGGCGATTCATCGCTTCGCGGGCGGCGGGCAGGCGAACGGGGTAGTAAGTTAGTTTAAAAAAGAGCCATTGGGAAAAAGTTAGGTCAAAGTTAATACGGCGAGTAAGCTCGGTGCCTTTTTGGTGAGGATGAAGGGTGAAATGGTGCTCGAAACGGCCTGTTTTGTCTTCGCCGGTGAAAGCGAAGTGGCGCGGGGGGTCATAGGTGGTTACTTGTAGCTTGCTATGGAACTCAAGATTTTTGACTTGGGCATGAGAGTTGTATATCGAGCCTTGGACGACAGGGCCGGGAATGATGGGGGTGATGGTGAGTTGGTTAGCGGCCCACTCGCCATGGCGGGTTAAGTCGCTAATGTAGGCGAAGAGGGTATCAGGAGGAGCGGGGATATCGGCTTGGATAATTAATTGGGCTGACCACATTTGATACTCCTTAAATATGTGCCATTATGTTGATTTGATTTGAAGTCGATATAGTTGGAAGGCGGCATCGAACCCTTTTATGGGGGTGGTGAAAGAGGTGACTTGAATTGTTGGGTTGTCGTTCAAGATTTTTTGGATAGCGACATCTTTATAGAGGTGTTCAGAGATGATGATATCGTCACCTTGGCTTTGGCCTTCCATGCGGGCGGCGAGATTGACGGTGGTGCCGAAATAGTCGAGGCGGCCGCTAAGGTTAACGGCGATGCAGGGGCCGTGGTGGAGGCCGAGTTTGAGTTTAATGGGTAGTTGGCTTTGGATTGTGTTGAATTCATCAAGCTGTTTTTGCATATCGATGGCGGCTTGGACGCCGTTGGCGGGGATGGTGAAGGTGGCCATGATGGCGTCGCCAATTGTTTTGACGATGGCACCTTCGTTATCGCGCACGATTTTCTGGAGGTAGGCGAACTGCTCGCGGACAATGCCATAGGAGGCGGCGTCACCGTGGGCGTTGTACATGGCAGTGGAGCCGACGAGGTCGGAGAAGAGAATGGTGAGGCCGAGGACGGCGATCTCTTCGCCAGGGCGGAGGACTTGTTGATCGAAGAGGTCACGGAATTTTTGGAGGGAGGTGACATAATCGGCGGTAACAGCGCCGTCATACCAAGCGGCATCTTCAACAAAGAAGCGTTGGATGTAGTTGGCTTTATTTTTCATTTTGATGGTGAGGCCGTTGGCGTTACTGGTGACAACGGCCGTTTCTTCCGTCTCAATCGCTAACCGTTCATCATTCGCCTCTAATTCCAAAAGCCCCCGATCACCATAAGGGAGCTTCACTAATTGTTGGGTTTCTAATTGTTGGGTACGTAGGCGGTATTTACCAGCGGGTAGTTGGGTGACAATTTGACGTTCTTCATCAGGGGCTAAAACTTGCTGAATCCAAATGTGGGGTGACCACATGGGGTTGCCTAAACAGTAGGTGTCATCATATACTTCGCGAACTTGGGGGTTGGGGATGAACGTTAGTTCGACGTTTTCGCTAAAATTGACATCGAAGTTGATGTTGCAGGTAGGGCAGTGGACACCACGTTTGACTTCATCAAGGCTGGAGCTGGTCTGCTTGGCCCCTCGGCAGAGAGGACACATCATATCCCAACGCATATCGAGGAGGCCGAGTTTGGTGGCATCGAGGAAAAACTCTAGGACGAGGCGACGGGGCCAGCGATATTTGTCGGCCCAATCGAAGGGACGCAGGCGCACTAGATCGAGATTAATACTGTAGCGGATGGTGTGTTCGAGCGTCTCGACCCATTGTTCGGGGTAGCCTTGATTGATGAGGGTGCGGCTAAACTGTTCGATATTGTGGTTTTGGAGGCGTGAGAGGCGGGGGATGTTGATGGGGTAGGGGAGGTTGGCTTCTTTTTGGACAAAATCGTCCATTTGGTGAAATGTTTTGTCAAATTTGCGGGCGGCCATGCCGATTTCAAAGGGGATACCAAGTGCCCCAATAAAGTTTAACGGGCGGAGATCAACATGGTATTGGAGTAAAGAGCCATTCTCTTTGGGGTAGAGATGCATGTAGATAGTGGCATCGGCCAAAGGCCCTTTGTGGTAGGTACGTCGATTGCGGTACCATTCATGGCGCACCCAGTCAAAGGGATGGTCTTCATAGACGAGAGGAATAATGCCCCGTTGGGTTGTATGGGCGATGAGACGTGTACCACCTGTTTCTAAAGGGATTTCTTCAAAACGAACAGGGTCAAGACCGACCGCTTGATTAAAGCGGTGGGTATCAGAGGCATAGACCCATAGTTGTTCTGGGGTACTACGTAATTGCCATTCCCATTTGTAGGAGCGTGTTGACCAAGTCATATCATTTTATCAAAGAGGGTGAAAGGCAGGTGTGGAAGCACCTGCCTGATGATTCGTTTAGTTTGAGAACGTACGAATTTTAGTTTCTTTAGGACCGACAGCGAGGAAATCTTGTCCGAAGCGGTCGGTATAGTCGTTTAATAAGTTTTCGATGCGGGTTGGGTCTTGGCTGGCGATAATGAGACCGGCGTGATAATCTTTTTCGAGACGCCAGACGACTTCAGGGTCTTGGTAGCCAGAGAGATCGGCCCGTTTTTGTTTGGCTAAGCAGATGATAATACCGGCGTAGCCACCTTTATCAGCGGGTGGATTGTAGTCTTCATTGCGGGCGCGGGCTAATTCGACACGGGCCCATTCTTGCCATAAATTGATCCCAGAGGCAAATTCGACTGTTTCGGCGATATTGGCCCCACCGACGCGGGCACCAATTTCGAGGAAGTAGAGTTGACCATCGGCGTGGCCGCGAATAAATTCGGCGTGAGTGACCCCATCTTTCATTTGCAACGCTTTGAGTAGATTGGCGTTGATGGCTAGCAGTTCTTTGGCTTCATCACCGTCGCGGGGGAGGGTGCGGGTGCTGAAAACGCCCCCATCGTGGGAGACGGAGAGAGGGGGGCGACCATATTTGTGGACGATGGCGAATTTAACTTCGCCGCCGTAGGTGATAGAGTCGACATGATAGATATCGCCGGGGACGAAATCTTCGAGGAGATGGTAGGAGCGGAGGTCGCCGAGTTCATCGAGGGCGCGCCAGAGTTCTTCGGGTTCATTGAGTTTGCGAATACCGACGGCACCAGCCTCGGCCCGTGGCTTGAGCACCCAAGGTGGTGGTGTGTTGGCCATAAACTCACGCAACTTATCGTAGTTAAAGATACCAGTGAAGCCAGGGACACGAACGCCGCCGGCGGCGGCTTGCCCGCGCATCGCTAATTTGTCACGGAAGTAACGTACTAAGGTGCTGCCCATGCCTGATAATCGCAAATGTTCACGCAAGGTAGCGGCCATTTCGACGTCGTAATCATCGAGGGCGATGATGACATCTATGGCCCGGTCGCGGGCTAGGTAGCTGACACCATTCATGACAGCTTGGGTGTCAGACAAGTCAGGCATCATGAAAAAGTCATGAATGGCCTCGCGAGGCCACGGTTCATGTTCACGTTCTTCCTCAGTGATTAAGATGACGTGACAGCCTTGGGCTTTACATTCACGAACCACGGCTGCTCCTTTGTATTCCGTGGCTAAAAATAAAACAGTTATTGGTTGGGACATGCCTTCACCTCGTTCCTCTGGTAGCTTTGGTTATAAAGAAAAGGGCTACCATGGGTAACCCTTACAATGATTTAACCTATTTTATCCTGTTTTGGTTAAAAAAGTAAACAGAATTATTTTTTGGTAAGCCAACGCCAAGCGACAGCGGTCGCACCGATAGCGGTGGCGGCGGCTAACAGTTTATGTTTGGTGCCTTCGTCTTCTAAGGTTTCACGGATAGGGGCGAGGCGTTGTTTGAGGGAGGTGCCGAAGGCGACGTGCATGAGGTTTTTGCCGAGTTGGTAGTGGCCGGGGTAGCGCATGATGGTGGCGATGTCGAGGGCGAGGGGGGGCTGGCCGATGGAGTAGGCGTGGGTTTGGGTGAATTGGAGGAGGTCTTCACGGCCGTGGGTACGGCCGTTGCCAGATTGTTTAATGCCACCGAAGGGGAGGAGGGGGACGGCAAAGTGGGAGATGGTGTCGTTGACGAGGACGGTGCCGGAGTCGATTTTGTGGGCTAGTCGTTCGCCGCGCTTTACATCTTGGGTCCAAACGGAGGCACCAAGGCCGAAATCACAATCGTTGGCGAGCGCTAACGCCTCGGCCTCATCCTTGACCTTCATGATAGGCATAATCGGCCCAAACGTCTCTTCGTGCATAATTTTCATGCTGTGATTGACATTGAGGAGGATGGTTGGTTCCATGAAGAGGTTATCTTGCCTGCCACCGTACAGAACATGAGCCCCTTTGGCCAGAGCATCTTCGAGATGATCGTTAATGGTGTCGAGTTGGCGGTCGAAGGTGAGCGGGCCATAACTGTAAGGGCTTTGTTTGCTGGTATCGTAGCCCATTTTGAAATTTTGGGCTTCGGCGATAACGGCTTGGAGGAAGCGATCATAGACGGCTTCAACGACGTAGACCCGTTCGACGGACATACAGGTTTGGCCAGCGTTGAAAAAGGCACCCCAGACGCCCCATTTGGCGGCGGCTTCGACATCGGCATCTTCGAGGACGAGGAGAGGGTCTTTGCCGCCGAGTTCGGTAATGACAGGGATGAGATGTTCAGCGGCGGCGTGCAGGATTTTTTTGCCGGTGGTGGTGGAGCCGGTGACGAAGATAAGATCTGGTTTCGAGGCAACTAAGCCGGCACCGACTTGCCCATCACCATGAAGGACACGAACAAACGGGGCTAGGTCGGGGATACGATTGATGAGTTGTTCGATGAGGACGCCAGTGGCGGCGGTGACCTCCGATGGTTTGATGAGCACAGTATTGCCAGCGAGCAAGGCGGCGAACATGGCGGGGAGGACGAGCACGAGGGGGTAGTTCCAGGGGCCAATGACACCAACGGTGCCATAGGGGCGTTGTTCGGTGTAATAGTTGCGGAAGAAGTAGAGCCCTTTAGGGATGCGTTCACGAGCGAGCCATTTAGGGGCATGTTTGAGGTATTGGCTCATGATATCGACGGTGACGAAGAGTTCGATTAAGGCATCTTGGCGGGTTTTGCCCGCATCTTGGTTGAGGGTGGCTGAGATTTCATCGACGGAATCGATGAGCAGTCCCTTGAATTGGGTGAGGATGCGGATTCGCTCGGCCAATGGTTTTTGGCTCCAGACAGTATTGGCCGAGCGCATTTGTTCACGCGCGGCCAAGATTTCATCGGGGGAAGTCATTGTTACTTGGCCGAATTGTTGACCAGTGGCGGGATTGGTGAAAGTTAGGATGCGGCTGTCGGCGGTGTGGGTACCATTGGTATGAATAGTGGCATTAATGCTCATCAGTTATTCCTTATTTACTCCAGCGACGCCAAGCCATAATAGCTAAGGGGAGCATGGCGACGAGGGGGAGGGCTTTGGCCCAGTTTGGTTTTTTGTGATTAGTGGCCACAGCTTGTTCAGCGGCGATATCTTCAGCGGTGGGGACATAGCCATTGAGATGGACACCCCGTTTGCGGCGCCGTTCGAAATGGAGGGCATCGGAGACAGAGGGGATGCGACTCATGGCGCGTTCGGTCATGGCGGTGATGGTCAGGCTGGGGTTAACGCCGAGGTTGGCGGGGATGGCGGAGGCATCAGCGACATAGAGGCCGGGATAGTTGAATACTTCGTGATTGACATCGATGACACCGGTACTGGCGTCACTGCCGATACCACAGCCGCCGAGGATGTGGGCGGTGGAGGGGGTGTTCATAATCACTTCGTTAATGGTTGATTGGGGGATCCCATCGAC
Source organism: Anaerolineae bacterium (assembly GCA_035459145.1). Lineage (GTDB taxonomy): Bacteria > Chloroflexota > Anaerolineae > Promineifilales > Promineifilaceae > DATHYN01. The sequence goes on from DATHYN010000293.1 coordinate 16,348, forward strand.
CCGTTCGGAGAACATTTCGAGGACTTGGCGGCCCGCATTGATGACGGTGGGGATGGGGCGTTTGCGGTCACGGAAGCTGACGATATTTTTGCGGAAGAGGGTGAGCCAGCTACGGCCGCGGCGGAGGTGCATCCGGTTTTCGATGGTTTGCATGACGAGGAGAATGGTGCTGTCACGGGCCCAGCCGGGTAAGAAACGGGCTTTGGCGAAGTCGTACGGGTTACGGAACCCTTCGACAATCATGCGGCCGAGCCGTTTCCAGGCGCCCCCTTCTAATTTGATGAGGGGCATGGCCATGTGACGCATGAGGGAGGAGCCGTGGGGGTAGCGGACTGGTTCGACGCTGGTTTCGTCATCGATCCAGAAGACGGAGGAGATAGCGACACCACGGGCAAAATCTTTATTTTTATCGCCGTGGCGGGCGGTGACGCCGAGGAGGGCTTCGCTGTTACTGCGGACCATGCGGCCGAGGCGGCGGGAGAGGCGGGGAAGGGATCGGGTTTCATCGCGGCAACGGAGGAGGAGGTTGACGGTACCGAGGACGCCAGCGGAGACGACGACATTGTGGGTGCGGATGACTTTGGGCCGTTTGTCGAGCCAAGCGGTGCTGGAGCGGTAAACGACTTCGTAGCGGGCGCCATCGGGCTGGTTAGCGGGGAGGGGGCGAATGTCACGGACTTCGGATTCAGCCCAGATTTCGGCACCGTATTTTTCAGCGAGGTAGAGATAGTTTTTATCGAGGGTGTTTTTGGCGTTGTGGCGACAGCCGACCATACAGCCACCGCAATGGACACAGCCAGCGCGGTCAGGGCCTTGGCCATCGAAGAAAGGGTCGGGGACGGTTTGGCCTTCGGGGCCGAAGAAGATGCCGACGGGGGTGGATTCGAAGGTATGTTCGCGGCCGAGGTCGGTGGCGATATCGTAGAGGAGGTTATCGGCGAGCCAGAGTTTGGGGTTTTGGGCGGTACCGAGCATGCGGTTAGCGGTTTGGTAGAAAGGTTCGAGTTCTTCTTCCCAATCGTCAACGCCGAGCCCTTGCCATTCTTCGGCGTCGAAGAACGGCCGTTTGGGTTTGATATGGGTAGAGGCGTAGACGAGACTACCACCACCAACCCCACTGCCGTTGAGAATCATGATATCGTCTAAAAAGTTAATACCCATGATACCAAAACAGCGGGCGGCTGGTGCCCACAGGAATTTAGGGACATTCCAGTTGGTTTTGGGAAAGTCTTCGGTGCGGTAACGTTTGCCCCGTTCGAGGACAAGGACTTTATATCCTTTTTCGGAGAGGCGCATAGCGGAGACGCTACCACCAAAGCCAGAGCCAATTACCACAAAATCAAAGGCACCTTCCGCCTGTATTTTTTTTGTCATGTTAAATATTTCCTAAGAACTAATTGTTTACTAAATAAACAGAGCTTTAAGGGCATTAAACTCAGTTGTTACGGTGTGTGGTGTTGCTAATGAACCGTTTAATGCTGAGAAGTTGTTAAATCAAACGTGTCAAACCATCTGTCTAAACAACATTAGGGCATTAAACTCAGTTATTACAGTGTGTGGTGTTGCTAAAGAGCCGTTTAATGCTGAGAAGTTGTTAAACTAAATTCGCGCGCCCCGAATTACAGTAAACATCAACTGTATGGCTGGATAAAGCCGTTCGGATATTGTACTAAATTTCGGTGTGTTGCGCAATGCGTCATTCGTACTACTAAGCGCTTTATTGGACGTTATTAACATTGTTGATTAAGGTAGCTGGTTGAAGTAGAGCAGTTGTGAACATATGTAGAATAGTTGTGAACATATGTGGACAAAGTTTACGGGAAATTAGGTTTGTATCATGGTACAATAATGGTAGGGCGTGTTTTATTTGTGCAGTAACGAAGTGTATGGATGTGAGGTTTTGGATGCAGATTTTATTGATTGAGGATGAGGCGAATATTCAGATGGTGGTGGGGGATTATTTGTCGTTGAAGGGAAATGAAGTAACGGTTGTGACGAGTGGGCAAGAGGGGTGGCGCTGTTTGCAAGCGGACCCGACGCGGTTCGCTGCGGTGATAACTGATTTGCATTTGCCAGATTTGCGGGGGACGTTATTGGTAAAGCAGATGCGGGATTTGGCGCATGAGACCCCGGTGTTGGTTATTGGTGGGGATTTAGATCCGGAGACGGTGGCTGAGTTAGAGGGGTATGAACGGTGTATGACGTTGCCGAAACCGTTTAAGTTTGGGGAGTTAGAGGCGAAGTTAACGGCATTATTAATGGAATGATAGTATGAAAGTACGTGAGTTGTGGCAATTGGGGCGGCGGGTATGGGCACAGAGACGAGGGGGAGGGATGGATTCGGCGGTATTGCCATTACCGGCGCCGGCTAGTTGGTGGTGGCGGGGGGTGATTTTGTATGTAACATGGTTGGTACCGATTATTTCGTTTGGGGGGGCGTGGGAAGCTTCGCCATTACAACCAGAGTGGCAAACGGGGAATTGGGAGCATTATTTGGGATTGTGGTTGGATGGGGAGATATCGGTTTATTTTGCGCCGTTTTTGTTGTATGGGATGGTGTCGGTATTGGTTTTGATGTGGGTGCCGGAGCGGGTGGCGACGTGGCGGTCGGTACGGTGGGGGATCTATTGTGGGACATGGATGGCGGGGCATTATATGTTGATATTTTTGGTGACGACGCCGTTTACGTTGGTGTGGGCCGT
>DATHYN010000294.1:0-5358 GCA_035459145.1 Anaerolineae bacterium
TGGTGGGTGTGTTGGTGGGGCGGATGGTGGGTGGTGGGCTAGGGGTGAGGGTGGCCGAGGGGGTGAGGGTGGGTGTAGGCAGGGATTGGTTGGCGATGAGGGTGTCGGTGGTGGTAAAAAGTAAGGCGGCGATGAGGGTGATGACGATGGAGATGAAAGCGATGGCTGTGGTTAGCCAGTTGTTGTTAGGATTATTGGGCATGTTGTTCTTCCGTATTGGTGACAGGGATTAGAACGGAGAAACTGCTACCGATATCTGATTTGCTACTAAGCCAGATGCGGCCCCCATTGGCTTGGATTTGGTCATACATTTCGAAAAATTCGGGGCTGTGGTCACCAAAACCGGCTATGAATGGTTTTTGTTGGCGGTATTGGCGATTAAAAATCTGTTTTTGGTCTTCGGGGGTGATGCCGCCGCCGCTATCGGCGACGCTGATGAGGAGTTGGTGGGGGTTGGTTTGGTGGGGGCGGATGATGAGGGCGAGTTGGCCGTGGGCGGGGGTGGCGATAGCGGCATTTTCTAATAAGCGACCGATGATCATTTTAATTAGTGGCTCTTTTTCGTCAGCAATGGGGGGGAGGTGGGGGCTGATGTCCATATTGAATTCGAGTTTTTTGGCGGCTAGTAGCGTGCTGATTTGATGACGAACGGAGGTAATGATTTGGTCGATGGTGGTGGGGGGGGGGGAATGGTGACCATTGTTGGTCTTTGGGGTGGTTGGGCTGGGTTGGGCGGCGGGTGCGGTGAGGGCAGCGCTGATATCGGCGGCGGTGTATTCTTTTTGGCCGCTGGGGGGGCCGAGTTGTTTAATCATTGCTTGTTGGAGGAGTTGCCACTCTTTTTGGAGTTGTTGGTAGCGGTGGTGGTTTTGGGCATGTCGGATTTCGGCCCCATTGCCGCGTTCTTTCTCTTCAATGAGGAGTTCTTCTAGCTCGGTAATTTGTTGTTTGAGCATTTGAATATGAGCGTTTTGGGTTGCTTGGGCGGCGAGTGCTTTATCTCGTTCGCGGATAATGGTGGTTACTTCCTTGTTTTTGGTGGTTGATGTGGTGGAGGTAGTTGTTTGTGGGGTACGTTTTTGGCGAATGGCTTGGGCGGCGAAATCGGCAATGGCGATAATTTGTTGGCGATGGTTAAGGGACCAAGTTTGTTCTTCAGTTTGGTAGCTAAGGAGGAGAAGGCCGGCCGTGCGATCATTGGCGATTAATGGTTCGATATGCATGGGGCCAATTGGCTCGATATCTAATGTATGGTATAGGGCTTTGAGTTGTTGAGCGCCAATGCCCATCAGTTGTAAGTCAACACTTTTCTTTTGGCTCATAGCGAGGAGGAGGGCGGGCCAATCATCGAGATTGAGCTCTTTTTCATAGGTGGTATGATTTTCAAGAGGCATGGCTTGGCAAACGATGAGTAGGTAGTGGCGTTTGGTGGGGTGGGGAGCGGCGACGGCGGCGAAGGAGACGGGCATGGCCGAGGCGGTCATGGTTGTGATACGTTTGAGTAGTTGGGCATAATCATCGGTGGCTAATATTTGGGAAACATGGCGCCAGAGCGGGGTTGTTTGTTGGGGAGAAACTGTTTGTGGGTCAGACGACAGTAGTTGTTGAATGGTTTGGCGGTGGGCAAGGGTTGCAAGAAGGGGAAAGATGATGAGGTAGGCGAAGCGTACCCAAGTAATGAGGGGTGTGGTGGTTGTTTGGAACCAATGGAGCCAGATGGTAAATAGGTAGGCGGTGAGGAGGGTGATGAGGAGGGTTAGTCGCAAGATTTTATCTTGCTGTTTTGAGGGTAGGATGAAATAGATACCGGCGCTGAGAAGGGTGATTTGGTAGATGAACCAGCCGAGGGCGGAACCGGTTTTGAGGTAATCTTGTTGAATGGAGGCGATCTGGTGCCATCGTGGGGATGTGAAGAGATAGAGGAGGATGCTAATGGTGATGGTGCTGATGATGATGTTGCGGGTTTGTTGTTTGTGCTGAGGGTGAGGGGGTATGAGGAGCCAGAGGATGATGATGGTGGTGATAGCATTAGCGAGTTGGGTGAGGGGGGGGAGGTAGCGGGCCGAGGCGAGAGGGTCGGTGAAGGTGGCGATGATGGTGGTGAGGATGAGAAGGGTAAAGCGGGTGACGAGCAGAGTGCCTGCGCCGATGGCCAGCTGGCGGTTGGCCGAGTTATGGGGTGTCCGTCGCCATTGGGCTACCGCTAAGGCAAAGGTCACCTGTAAAGTAAATAAAGTGACCAAGTGGTAAACAAAGTTACCAGCTGGGGTTTCAAATAAAGTGGAGAGTTGTTGCCATAAAGTTATCATGAGATAAGGATAACAGAGTATTGGTTAAAAGCGTGTAAATTTTAGGTAAATTGTTGGGCGGTTGGCGTGAAAAAGGGGTAAAGAGGGGGGGGAGGTGTTTTATTTTTTGATAATGGGCAAAAGGACGTGGAATTTGCTCCCGGGGCAGGTTTCTTCGTTGTGGCCGGGGCTTTCGACACGAATGCGGCCGCCATGGGCTTCAACAATGCCTTTGACAATGCCGAGGCCGAGGCCGGGGCCGCCCCCTTTGAATTTGGTTTTGCCACTAGAGTGGAGAGCGACTTGTCCGGTTTGGAAAAACTTAGCAAAGATTAGTTCTTGGTCTTTGGGGCTGATGCCAATACCGGTATCACTGACGGTGAGTTCGATGCCACCGGAGGGGTAGGGGAGGCGGACTTCTTCTTTGGTTAAAAAGCGGCCGGAGATACGCACGGTACCGCCATCGGGGGTGTATTTGATGGCGTTAACGATGAGGTGGTAGAAGACTTTGTAGAGGGCGTCTTTATCGGCTTTGAGCCGAGGGAGGGGGGTTAAATCATCAATGATAAGTTTTTGTTGACGGTCAATGAGATCGTCAGTGAATGTATTGGCTACATTTTCTATCAGGACGGCGATATCAATATCATCGAGATGGAGTTGTAACGTTTTGTTATCAATTTTGGCGACATCGAGCAAGGAGTTAATGATTTCGTGGAGACGAACGGAGCCGGTATAGATGCCGTTAACCATATCATGGTGAACGTTGTTGGCTTGAATGGTTTGGTCTTTGAGTAGCATTTGGCTGTACCCTTTCATGATGGTGAGAGGGGTACGTAGTTCATGGGAGATGACGGCGATGAAATCAGATTTGGCTTGATCGAGGCGGGTGATTTGTTGCAGGGCTTGGGTGCGTTGGTGGACTTCGTATTCTAGTTCTTGGTTAGAGCGGGCGATTTCATCGTAGAGGCGGGCGTTTTCGAGGGCGACTGTGGCTTGGTTCATGAAAGCGGTGGCGAGTTCAGCATCTTCACTATTGAAGAGGTCATCATTGGTGATGCGGACAATCGAGAGAACACCGACGACTTCTTCATCACGGATGAAGGGGATGCCGAGCCAGGAGCGGGGAGCGGGCAAGTCGCTAGGGTAGCTGATCCAATTCTCATCGGTGAGGGTATCAGCAATGAAAACGGGCTTTTGGGTTTCAAAAATACGCATGAAAATAGGATTTTGAACAACATCTTCGTGGGCGACTTGGCGGCTAATCGCTTGGTAGTTGTCAGGGTAGCCATAAGCGGCAATCGTTTCGAGGCCGAATTCTTGGTCGTAGCGAAGCATCCAGGCGATGCGGTCGTAGGGGACAATTGAGTTGAGGGTGGAGAGGATGAGATTGAAGACGGCGTTGGTGCCAAATGTGTCGGGAAGTTCGAGGGTCATTTTTTGGAGGACTTCAGCTAGTTTGCGTCGGACTTGGCCTTGTTGGTAGAGGGTGGCGTTACGGAGGGCGATGGCGACTTGGTTGGCGAGGAGTTGCATGATAGTGATGTCAGTGGGGGCGAAGGCGGCGGCTTTATGGCTTTGGATATCGATAACGCCCATTACAATTTGGCCGATGATGAGGGGGATAACAAGTTGTGATTGCATATCGGGGGTGACACGGAGGAATTGTTCTTCGAGGATACCGAGAATTGCTTTTTGTTCGTGGACGACTTCGGTGAGAACGACTTTGTCATCGAGGTGCCAGCGGCGTTGGCGGGCTTTGTGGCCGTTGAGGCTGGTCTCAGCTTGGAGTTCAAGGTAGATATGATTGGGGTCGGTGATGAAGATGGCGGCGTACTCATATTCGAGCTGTTCGATGATAAGTTCGGTTACTTTGTGGAGGAGGGTTTCTAAGTCGAGGATGGAGGTGATGTGTTGGCCAATCATGATGTTGGTTTCGAGGTGGAGGCGAAATGTTTCGGTACGGCTTAGGTTTTCTTGGAGACGGGTTTCGATTTGTTTGCGTTGGTGAACTTCGGCTTCAAGGAGGTCATTGCGTGTTTTGAGTTGGGAAGCTAACTGTTTGAGTTCACGCTTTTGGGCTTGGAGTTCAAGGGCGACTTTGACTTTGGAGAAGAGGATTTGGGGTTCGAATGGTTTGGTGAGATAGTCGATAGCGCCCATTTCGATGCCACGAACGACATCATCAATTTCGCCCATAGCGGAGATGATGATAACGGGGATATCGACGAGGAGGTTTTCGGTTTGCATGTAGGTGAGGACTTCGTAGCCATCGACATGGGGCATAAGGAGATCGAGAAGGATAACACCAAAGGTATGATCTTGGAGTAGTTCGAGGGCTTGGCGACCATCATCAGCAATTTCAACCTCGTAACCATGGTTGGCGAGGCTGATGGAGAGAAGGGATTGATTCAGTTTATCATCATCAACAACTAGGATGGTTTCGGTGCTCATAAAGATGTCCCAAAAGCATGAAAACAGAAATAAGCCAACAAGTTTTGACTTGAGTGTCAATTATACTGTAATTTTATAAATACGGTAGGTTAAAAATGGGGTTTGTGGTGGATTGGGGGATTTATGCACACTTTTTTCACACTTATGCCTGAATTATTTGTAATGAGGTTTTTAATGGGTTTGGACGAGGGGGATGTTCATGAGTAATAGTTGGAGTGGTCGGGGAAGGATTGGTGGGGTAGCTCCACCCAAGGTTGAAACGGTTGGGTTAATTTAGGCGACCCTTCGAAAGAGAGTATTGTTTTTTGGATTTAGGGTTATGTGGAGAGAGGTTTGAGCGTTGTTGGAGGTGTTGTTGCGGGTACCCCCGCCCGAGCGTGAACGCATCGGGATATATGGGACGCCTCATCGAAGGAGGCTTGGAAGCCTATGTGGAGGTGAAATGTTTAAAAACGACAGTATCTCGACTTCGTTCAATCCTTGATTTAGGGGTGGGACTTGTCGAGGGTGGGGCGGATTGAACTGCGCTCGAAATGACGTTGGGCGGAGAGGGGAATTGTCGTGGTTGGGGCGGATTGAACTGCGCTCGAAATGACGTTGGGAGGGAGGAGGATTGTCG
>DATHYN010000295.1:0-21685 GCA_035459145.1 Anaerolineae bacterium
TATTGGTGGTGGGGAGGGGGGTGGTGGCGGAGGTAACGGCCGTTGTTGTTACCGCTGGTGTAGCTGTGACGGCGATTGTGGTTTCATCAGGGGAGCGGAACCAGAAAAAGGCGAGGGCAAGGGTGAGAAAAAGAAGGAGGAGGCCGCCGATTTGATAAAGGCGTTGGTTGGATTGGTTGTCATCCATAGCGGGGGCGGCGGCGGTGGGGGGGGTAGTGGTGTGAGTGGTAGGAGGAATGGCGGGCATGGCGGGATTGGCATTGATGAGGGTGCTTTTGAGGTCGTTAATGAGTTGGGTCGCATTTTTAGGACGTTGATTTGGCTCTTTGTTGAGGGCGTGGAGGATGGTATCGGCGGTGGCGGCGGAGAGATCGGGGTTGAGGGAGCGTGGTGGGGGTGGTGGTTGGGTGATATGTTGGATAGCGACGGCGGTGGGGGAGGGGTCGTTAAAGGGAAGTTGGCCGGTGAGCATTTCGTAGAGGATGATGCCGAGGGCGTAGATATCGGATTGGGGGACGGCGGTGGATGAGCTACGAGCTTGTTCGGGGGCGATGTAGTTGGCGGAGCCAAAGACTTCGCCAGTTGTGCCTTGTTCGACATCGAGGGCGAGGCCAAAATCGGTGAGGATGACGCGGCCATCGTTGGCGAGCATGATGTTGGCGGGTTTGATATCGCGGTGGATGACGCCGTTTTTGTGGGCGTAGTCGAGAGCGCTGGCAACGGCCGTTGTGATGCGAATGATATCATCGGCATCCATCAATTTGTTGCGGGTTTTGGCTGCTTCGATGTGGTCTTCGAGGGTATAGCCTTCGATATATTCCATGGCAAAATAGTAAAGACCATCTTGATCATCAGCGTAGTAGATTTGGACGATATTGGGGTGACGCCAGCTGGAGATGGCTTGGGCTTCGCGGATGAAACGTTCAGCATAGGTGGGGTTGTCACGATAGCGGGCGTCGATGACTTTGATAGCGACTGGGCGATCGAGTTTGATATCCCAAGCGTAATAGACGCGGGCCATGCCACCTTGACCGAGAACACGGTCGAGACGGTAGTTAGCTAATTGTTTACCAATAAGAGGGTCTTGAATCATAAGTTTATTACTACTTGTTACTGCGATTTTCTAATTGTGCTTGGATTTCTTGATGGCGTTCTTGGGTGATAGGGTAATTATAGACAACGGGGATGCTTAGTGCCAGAATGACGGCGGGGACGAGGCTGACAAATAGGCGGAGGACGAAGCTGACGTTATCGGGTTGGTCGACGATGACACCGATTTCGTCGGGGTTGATGTAGCCGGCGAAGTCGAGGGCGATGTTGGAGAAGGCGAGGCCGAGGGAGATGCCTAGCTTTTGCAAAAAGACGAAAAAGCCATAGAAGATACCTTCGCGTCGTTGACCTGTTTCCAGTTCGTCGAGCTCGATGACATCGGGGAGCATACTCCAAGGGATGAGATAGCCGATGCTGACGCCGATGCCGGCGAGGCCGGCTAAGATGTAGACAAGAGTGAATTGACCGGGTTGGACAAAGAAGATGGCGATACAGACGACGATCCAGATGGACATACCGATGTAGTAGACTTTCTGTTTGCCAATTTGTTGACTGACTTGACCCCAAATGATGACAAAGAAAAAGGCGGAGAGTTGAACGCCAAGCAGAACAGGGGTGAAACCGGCATCGGTACCACCAACCCAGTAACGCCAATAGAGATAGATATTGGCTTGGACGAATTGAATACAGAGCCATGATAAAAGGTAGATAGAGGTGACATAGAGGAAGGGAACATTGCTGAGGGCGATGCGCATGCCGTCGAAAAAGCCGAGTTCATTTTCTTGGGTGTCGCTGAATTGGCTTTCTTCGGTGAAGGCAAAGGTTATGAGCGAGGAGGTGGTGATAAAAACGGCCCAAATGGAGGCGACGATGACGTTACCCATAACAGGGGAGTCGAATTGACTGACGAGGGGGAGGTGGAGGGCGGCGGCGATCATACCACCGATGATGGAGAAGCCAAAGCGGTACGCATTGAGGATGGTACGTTCGTTATAATCGCGGGTAAGTTCAGGGGTGAGGGCGGTGTAGGGGACGTTGACGGCGGTGAAGGCGGTATCGAGTAAGATGGCGATGACTAAATAGTAGACAAATTTGCCATTGGGGCTGATATCGGGGACGTACCAGTGGAGGAGGAAGGCGACGCCGAAGGGGATGGCCCCGAAAAGGAGCCAAGGGCGTCGGCGGCCCCAACGGGTATTGGTGCGGTCGGTGAGGGCGCCAATGATAGGGTCGTTGATGCTGTCCCAGATTTTGACGAGGAGAAAGATGGCACCAGCGGCGAGGGGGCGTAGACCAGCTACTTCGAGGAGAAAGGCGTTGAGAAAAAAGCCATTCACGGCGGCGACGATGGAAGCGCCTAAATCACCAATACCATAGGCTAATTTTGTTTTGAGGGTTAGCTTGTTGGAACTGTTAGCAGTCATGAAAAATCTCCTAAGCGGTTAGCGAATTTGCCAAATTTGGATGGTTTGATTTTGCCCACGGCCAAATAACCATTCACCACTATCATTAAAATCAAAATTGTACAGAATTGTATTGGCGTCCAGAAGGGGAATGGTGGTTTTGGTGTCGAGGTTAAGCAGATAAGCGCCTTCTTTGAGGTCAGAGAAGGCGATATAGTTTAGTTGGGGGTCGATGGCTAACGCTTGGAGGGGGATTGTGTGTTCGTAGAGGATGGGATTATTGTCTAGAGAGGTTAAGGCGTTGGGGGTGCCGATAGTTTTGAGCGGCCAGTGACGGATGGTACCATCTTGGCTAGCGGAGTAGAGGGTTTGGTTGGTGGGGGCGAAGGCGAGAGCGGAGATAGCGGCGGAATGACCAGTTAAGAGGGTGGAGACGGACCAGTCATCGGTGTTGAAAAGTTCGATGAGGCCGGTGTTGGTGGCCACGGCTAGCCATTGGCTGTTGGTATCGAAACGAAGGGCGGTGATGGTATCTTGTTGTTGGCTGTTTAAGCGGGTAGGTGGGGCGGTTAAGTTCGAGGTAGAGGAGAGATAGAGTTGGCCATCTTCAGTGCCGACGACGAGCCAGCGGTTATCGGGGCTGAAGGTAATGGCCGTGGCAGGGGTGGTGGTGGCGTAAAGGAGGTCGGCAAATTCAGGAGATTGGGCATCCCAAAGCCATATTTGGTTAATTTGGTTGCTGGCAATGACCCAGCGGCTGTTGTGGTCAACGGCGACAGCGGTGATAGCGGTGGCATCAAAGGTGATGGTTTGTTCGGGGATGTTTTGGTTATATTCAGCTGACCAGAGGTTGACGAGGCCACCGCGGTGGCCGGTGGCGATCATTTGCTGGTTGGCGGCCATGTTCCAAGCGGTGATGCCATATTGTTGGGGCCAAGGGGGGAGGGCGTTGTTTTGTTGGAGGAGGGTAACGCCGAGGCGGTCGAGAGTGGGATTGAGGCCGACCATGACTGTTTTATCACGGTTGTTGCCGACGACGAGGCCGATGGCGTAACCGTCATCGGCGATGACGAGAGCGCCTTTATCACCATCGGTGGTGAAGAGAGGGGCGGTAAAGGCGTTGGTGAGGGTTTCGCCTTGGCCGGCGGCATTGAGGCTCATGACCATTTGGAGGTCGATATTATCGATTTGGCTGGAGGCGAAGCCACTGGTGCGGCCCATAATGGAGATTTGGTCACCGATACGGGGGGCACGGACGCCGTAAATGGGGGGGATACCGGGGATGCTGGGTGTAAAGGAGATGTCCTCGGTGAGGGTAGCGATGGCGATAAAGTTACTGGCACGGCTGTAGATGCCGATAAAATCTTGGCCGGTGGCTCCATCGGCGAAGCTGGGTTGATAGACACGGCCATCGGCGTTGCCGGAGCCTTGGATGATGGCGCTGAGGGTGAGGAGATAGTTGGTGCCTTGTTGGTCACGGACGAAGGCGCCGAGGGTGCCGGGTGAGCCGGTGACGGTGCCGATGCTAAGGCCGGGGCGGAGGGGGCGGACGCGGTTGATGCGCTCGGCGGCGGCCGAGGCGGTGCGGAGACTATTTTCGAGGGTGGTGCGGGTGGCTTGGAGGTAGGCTTGTTGGGTGGCTTGGACGTTGGCTTCAGCGGTGAGAGCGATATATTCGGCGGTGCGGGTATTGGCGGCGGTGGTCGCTTCGGCTTGTTGGGCTTGGGCGGTAGCGGTGAGTTTGATTTGTTGGGCTTCGTTGGTGGCCGTGAGGGCGATGTATTCGGCGGCGCGGGTGCTGGTATCAGCGGTGGCAGTGATGGCAAGGGCTTGGATGGTGCTCATGTTGGTATTGTTGATGTTGGAGTCGTCTTGGTTGAGCCAGCCGAGGATGAGGGTGAGGGTGAAGAGGATGGCGATGAGACCGCCGGCCATGCTGGCGATGAGGCGGAGGCGTTGTTGGAATTTTTCGTCCCGGTAGGTTTGGTTGGCGTGGAGGATGGGTTCGACGAGACGGTCGTGGGTAAGTTCATACCAACGGGCGCCGGCGCGCCATTCACCACGAATGAGATGGAAATCTTCGAGGGCCGAGACAGCGGGGTTAGGGAGTTCGCCGGTGGTGTCGGGGCCTTGATAGACGAGGCCGCGGGTGCTGGCTGGGGTAATGAGTTCCTGTTCAAACCAGTCCCGTAAAATATCTTGTTTGAGGTCTTGCTTCTGGGCGATAGTGGTGATGCCCCGTTCGTAAAAGCGAGCGAGGGCTTGGTTGACATTGCCAAACGTTTGTAGATGTTGGGTGGTGATGGTGGTGACATCGGGAGGGAGATCGGCCCAGAGATTTTGGCAGACGACTTGGAGCTGAACGGGTTCAATGTATTCACCGGTGACGATTTGGGTACCACGGATGGTTTCGACACGGAGTTGGCGTAAATCGTTGGTGAGTTGTTCAGCGACACCGGGGGCGAAGGCGCGGTTGGTGTGACGGAGGGGGCCGTTGACGGCCGCGGTGGCGTTGGCGGGGCGCATTCGTTCGAGACGAAAGCGGTAGCGCAAGTTGCGGGGGAGATGAACGGCGTAAGGGTCTAGTTGGGCGACGTAATCTTCACGTAAAGAGAAGACGATGTGGAGTAGGGGATCGGCGTTGAGAGCGTGGTTTAGTTGGTGAAAGAAGGTTTCTCGTTGGCGCCAATGTTGGGGATAGGCGGTAAATAGCTCTTCAAATTGGTCAAAGATGAGGATGCGGGGTTTGGTGAGGCCATAGCGGTCGGTTTGATGCGGTCTGTGCTGGAGGAAGTCAGCGATTGTTTGTTGGCTCAGTTGTTGGGCGGTGGCGAGCGCATCCTTATCGGTCTCTAGTTGAGCGGGGCCAGCTTCATCGCTTAACCAGCTGAGCAGGGTGTAAAACGTGTAGATATTGGTGATATTTTTGGTATTTAAGCCAGGGATGGGAGGACCTTGGACACGGACTTGGGGTAAGAGTTCAAAACCTTCGTCTTCGAGGAAGGGGATGACTTGGGCGTTGAGGAGGGATGTTTTGCCAGCGCCAGATGGGGCGTAGAAGACGAGGGTGCGGTGGGCGATGATGAGAGAAAGCAGTTCTTGGGCTTCATGGTCGCGGCCAAAAAATTTATCTTTGTCTTGGCGCTCAAAAGGGCGAGGACCGACATAAGGGTTAAAGGGGCGAGGACCGACATAAGGGTTAGGGGATGAGGACATGGTTACCATTCTCGTGTGGGGCGTAGTTCGCGACAACGGGTGATTAGTTCGGGGAGGCGTTGGGTGCGTTGCATGTAGACGATAAATTCGCGGGCGAAGAGGTCTTTAGCGGGGGGGAGGCGATCGTAATCGACACGTAGTTCAAAAGCGAGGGTGCGCATATCTTCGAGACTAAAGGCGTCCATCATGGTATCGAGGAGTTTCATGGGGTCGTAGAAGTAGGTGTTACTTGCTTCTGGCGGCGGGGGGGGTGGGGTGATATTTTGGGTGCGTTGGTTAAGTTCTTGGAGGAAGGTGGGGGCTTCGCCCCAGTAGACACGCATACGGGAATCAGCTTGGTCGAAATATTCGTTGAGATAGTTTTGGATTTTGTCTTGGATATGGTCTGGGGTGCCTTCGGGGACGGGGGGGAGTTGGACGGTGACGTTGATGCGGCGGAGGGCGGATTCGCTGGCGGCGACGAGGCCGCGGAAGAGGATGCGGAAGTCGAGGGCGGTGGGGGTGTAGCCGAGGAAGAGGAGGGAGGTGCTAGCGAGGGCGCGTTGGATGCGGCTGGGGATATTGAATTCGCCAGAAGAGATGTTGACGAGGAAGTCGTAGTAATCATCTTCGGCGAGGACGAGTGATTCGGGGATGGTGTGGTGGCCGAAGAGGTGGTAGACGATAGGGGTGGCGACGGTGGGTTCGAAGCCGGCTTCGAGGAGGGAGGGGTGGCTATTTTGGAGGAGCTCATTCCAACGGCAAATTTCGACTTTTGGTTCTTTGCGTTGGTCTTGAAGGGCTTTGAAGAGTAGATCGTCGTAACTAGTGGTGATGTAGATAGGGAAAGGGAGGGAGGCGAGGATGTGGTGCGGGAGTTGGGGGTCATCGGGGGGAGAGGGATGTTCTGCGAAGGCGCGTTGAAGTTCTTCTTTGGGGTAGAGGGGGTCGAAATTGACGGCGAGGTATTGGGCAACACGGGCGATATCGGTGGGGTCAGCGAAGGGGTAGTCGTTTTCGTGGGCCCAGCTTTGGGCGAGGGTGGCAAAGGGAGGTAGGAGGGAGGCGAAGACATCGGCACCGATGATGGGAGTACATTTTTCATCATCGATCCGTTGCAATAGTAGTTTCCAATCACGATCACCAAGGCTATGAGGCTCAGGCACAGTTTTTTCCTACTCGTGGTTACAGCTTAGACAATAAAGATGGTGCGATTATACCGGATTGTGCTCAGAATGAAAACGAGAGTTAGCAAGTTGCTAGGAGAGGGGGATATGAGGGGTGTGGGGGCATTGGCTGAGGGAGGTGGTGGAGCCGTCGGCATTAATGAGAATAAGGTCTTCGATGCGGATACCGCCCCAGTCGGGGATGTAGATGCCGGGTTCGATGGTAACGACCATATTGGCGGTTAGGTGTTGGTTTTCGGGGGCGGTGTGGGAGAGGTAGGGGAGTTCGTGGACGTTGGTGCCAAGGTTGTGGCCGAGGCCGTGGCCGAATTGGTCGGCGAAGCCGGCATCGTCGATGACATCGCGGGCGAGGGCATCGGCGTCGCGGCAGGAGAGGTTGGGGGTGAGACCTTTGATGGCTTCATCGTGGGCGAGTTTGACGATGTTGTAGATGTGGGTGAATTTATCGGAGGGAGGGCCGAGGAAGAAGGAGCGGGTCATGTCACTGGCGTAGCCATTGAGCATGGCGCCCATGTCGATGATGAGGGTGTCACCCGCTTGGAGTTGACGGTCGGTGGGTTGGTGGTGGGCGAGAGCGGCGTTGGGGCCGCTGGCGACGATGACATCGAAGGCGAGGGCATCGGCACCTTCTTCACGCATGGCACGTTCGAGTTGCCAAGCGAGTTGGCGTTCAGTCATGCCGAGGGTGACGAGTTGGGGGATTTGGGCCATGACGGCATCGGTGATGGCGGCGGCGGCGCGGATAGTTTCGATTTCATAGGGGCTTTTTTGTTGACGAACGGTTTGCAACGGGTTGGAGATGGGATGCCAGTCGATATTGGGGGCGACGCGGCGGTATTGTTCCATATTATCGAGGGTGACATAATCAGATTCGATACCGATTTTAGGGCCAGGAGCGAGGGCAAACATGTCTTTAAAGCCGTCATCGGAACGGACCATTTGGTGGAGGGTGAAGTGGGGGGCTTGGCGGCGGGCTTGTTCCCAGTAACGGAAATCGGCAACGATGTAGGCGTCATCGGTGGTGACGAGGAGCCAGCCGGTGGAGCCGGTGAAGCCGCTAAGCCAGCGGCGGTTGTCTGGTTGGCTGAGGAGGAGGGCATCGATTTCCCATTGGGTGAGGAGGTCGCGGGTGTGGGCGAGACGTTGAGCGAGGTCAGTGGTTAGATTCATGGTAAGTTCCTTTTATAAGTGGGTGATTTCAGTTTGCAAGATGGCACGACAGATAGCGACCATGGTGGCATAGGTGGGGTCCATGCCGAAGTAGGAGAGGTTTTGGGTGCCGAGATTGTGCCCTTTGCTGAAGGGGGTGTCTGAAGCGTAGTGGAGGACACCGATGGGGAAGGGGGTGTTGTAGAGATTGACGATTTCGTTGTAGGGGTGGCGTTTGGGGCGAATCATTTCGTAGATACCGCTGAGGTAGGGGCCGGCTTCCATTTCGAGGTCGGTGTATCCTTCTTGGTAGAAGACGGACATGTAGCCTTCGTTTTGGAGGAAGGTGCCGGGGGCGGTGATCGCTTTTTGGTTATCCATGACGGCGCTGTAGACGAGGTAGGGGGCGACGTCGCTGGCGGTGAAGCAGTTATTGAAGAGGTAAGTGTTGGTGGAATGTTCATCGTGGACGACGTTGGGGATCATGACGTCACCGACACGGCCGTTGAGGGTGGCGGCTTTGCCCATGATGTAGACGCCGCGAATATCGGCGATATTGCGGGCGATTTCGGTGAGGACTTGGTAGGCGGCGAGGCCGAGGGGGTAGTCGATATTGATGATGAGGGCGTCGCTATTGATGAGTTTATCGAGACCGGGCATGGTGAGACGGGGGTCAAGGCAGTTGTCTTTGAGTTTTTGGAGTTCAACGACTTGGACTTCGATATCAAAAGCGTGGGAGCTAGGGATACGGGAGATGCCGACTTTTTGTTCTTGGTCGAGACGGGCTTGGGCGACTTCGGGCTTGGCGGCTTCGTACTTTTTCCAAACGTAGTAGAGGAAATTTTCGCGGTTACTGGGGACGGCTTGGGTTAAGATATCGGCGTATTCCTTTTGGAGGTCGGTGGAGCCGTGATTGTCGACAAAGTCACGGAGTTCTTGGCGGTGGGTGAGGACATGGCCGCTGAGGAGGTTGGCGAGGCTGTGGATATTGCTAGAGACGAAGTAGATGGGGCGGTCATCGAAGGGGATGTTAGGGAGTTGGGATTCGACGTTGCGCCACCAGCGGCGGGTGGCGCGTTTGTAGTCGGCGAGGGAGCCGGCGAGGGATTGGATGGTGATTTCATGTTTATCGCGGGCGATGTGGAGGAGTTGGTCGACGGTGTCATCGCCCCAGATGGAGGCGAGTTTTTGGAGGTCGTGGTTGGGGATGCCGGTGGATTGGGCGATGTGGAGGAGTTCGTGGCCGGAGGGGCGGGTGGTGCCGGCCGAGGCGAGTTCGGTGAGGTAGGTGACGATACCGGTTTCGCTCATGCTGTCGTATAGTTTGCGTCGTTCGATTTGGTAGGCGACGAGCATGGGGATGATATCATCGATATCGGAACGGGAGGCGATGTAGACGGCGAGGATTTTGTCGCCGTCGTAGAAGCAGCGGCGGCGGCGGCCGGGGGCGCTGACTTGGGTCCAGGATTCGACATTGGGGTGGCCGTGGCGGGTGAAGACCCAAGCGGATTGGCCCATAATGATTTGGGTGACGTGACTGAGGCAACTGGGGAGACGTAAGATACTGTAGGTAAAAGCGGCGATATCGAAAGAGTTGTTTTCGGCGTAGATGTGGAGGGAGGAGTTCATCCGTTTGTGGGCTTCCATGAGGGCTTTGATGGGGACGATGTGGGAGCTACGGAGGAGGGAGTAGTAGGTACGGGTATAGAGGTCGATATCATTATTACCAGAATTAGGTGGGGTACGGTCCATGAGCTGGGCTCCTTTGTGTATTGTGGCCCTAGCGGGGAGGCGGAGGGCGGGTGGATATTGATGGTTTTATTATAACTGATTCTGGGAAAGGTGGTATAATAATTAGCATGTTAAAGCCATTGCCGATTGGGATTCAAACGTTCCGCGATATTATTAAAGAAGGATATTTGTATATTGATAAGACGCCGCAAATTTACTCTTTGATTAGGGATGGTAAGGGGGCGTATTTTTTATCGCGGCCGAGGCGTTTTGGAAAGAGCTTGCTGATTTCGACATTGGCGGAGATATTTGAGGGGAATCGGGCGCTGTTTGAGGGGTTATGGCTGGATGAGCAGGATTATGAGTGGGAGACATATCCGATCTTACGTTTAGATTTTAGCCAAATACCAGTTAAGAGTGCGGCTGAATTGACGATGCGGTTGAGTGAGCATCTGCAAGCAATGGCTGAGAAGTATCAGGTGGTGTTGACAGCGCAAAGTTATGACCAGCAATTAGTGCAATTGATTACCCAGATAGGCAAAGAGCAAAAAGTTGTTTTTTTAGTTGATGAATATGACAAGCCTATTTTAGATAATATTGACGAGATAGAGATAGCAACTGCTATTCGTGATGAATTGCGACGATTTTATGCGGTGGTTAAAAGCTTAGATGCGTATTGGCGGTTTATTTTTTTGACAGGCATTAGTAAATTTAGCAAAGTAGGCGTTTTTTCTGGGCTAAACAATTTAGATGATTTATCGATGCGGGTAAGTTCATCGACTTTGGCGGGTATTACTGAAACTGAACTAGAATGGTATGGTGAGCCTTACTTACAAGCAATTAGTGAGCAAATGGATATAAGTCTTGACCAACTGCGACAAGAGTTAAGGTATTGGTATAATGGTTTTTGTTTTTCGCAACGTGGAGAACCTGTTTATAATCCATTTTCATTGTTGTTGTTTTTAAAGCATGGGGAATTTGCCAATCATTGGTTTGCTACTGGTACGCCCGCATTTTTATTGGAATTGATGCGTAAACAAGCGTTTGATGTGCGTCAATTGCGCGATTTGAGGTTAAGTGAATTGGCTTTTAGCCATTATGAAATTGAGAATTTGCAGGTTTTACCGTTATTGTTTCAAACAGGTTATTTAACAATTAAGGGATATCAACCAGAAAGGCGTTTATATCGGTTGGGGCATCCTAATTTTGAAGTTGAGAGTGCCTTTAATGCGTATTTGTTAGGGGCATTTACTGAGATCGAACATGGTTTAGCGGATAGTTATTTGTGGCAGTTGATTGATGCGTTAGCGCTAGCTGATTGGGAACATTTTTTTCAGATTTTGAATGTGTTTTTTGCTAATATTGGTTATGAATTACATATTCGGCAAGAGAAGTATTACCAAACGATTTTTGTGCTTATTTTCCAATTAATTGGGCTGAATGTTGAAGCTGAGGTGAGTACGAATCAGGGGCGGATAGATGCGGTGGTGATATTGGATGAAGGGGTTTATATTTTTGAATTCAAATTATATGCACAAGCGCAAGCAGCTATTGCTCAAATTGAGAGGAAAAAGTATGCTGAGCGTTATCAATTGACAAACAAGCGGATTTATTTGCTTGGCGTTGTTTTTGATATGGTGCAGAAGCAAGTGTGGGAGTGGGAAGTGATTGAATTAGGCGATATGTAGGTGTCCGTTGCCGGCGGTGACGGCACCGATGTGGATGGCGGTGGGGCAGTGGGTGGTGAGGGTGGCGATTTGGGTGGGGGGGATGGCGATGAGGAGGCCGCCGGAGGTTTCGGGGGTCCAGAGGGCCATTTGGGTGGGGGTGTTGACGGAGGGGGCGAAGGTGACCCATTTTTGGAAATATTCTTGGTTGCGGAGGGTGCCACCGGGGAGGACGTTGTTGTGGGCGTGGTCGAGGGTGGTGGGGTGCCAGGGGAGGTGGGTGGCGTTGAAGTGGAAGTCGACGCGGCCGAGGTGGGCCATTTCGTGGGCGTGGCCGAGGAGGCCGAAGCCGGTGATATCGGTGACGGCGGTGGCGTGGGCGATTTGGGCGGCTTCGGCGGCGACTTTGTTGAGAGTTTTCATGCTAGTGACAGCGGCAGCGACGGCGGTGGGATTGGCGAGGCCGCGTTTGAGGGCGGTGGTGATGACGCCGACGCCAAGTGGTTTGGTGAGGAAGAGCTGGTCGCCGGGTTGAGCGCCTCCTTTGGTTAAGATTTTATCGGGGTGGACGATGCCGGTGACGGCGAGACCATATTTTGGTTCGCGGTCGGTGACGCTGTGGCCGCCAGCGATGACGGCACCCGCCTCGGCCACCTTATCAGCCCCACCATGCATGATATCACGCAAGATATCACGGTCGAGATCATCGGGGAAGGCGACGAGATTCATGGCGAGGAGGACTTGACCGCCCATGGCGTAGACATCGGAGAGGGCGTTGGCGGCGGCGATGGCGCCAAAATCGTAGGCGGAATCGACGATGGGGGGGAAGAAGTCCATGGTGTTGATAATGGCTTGTTCGTCATTGAGACGATAGACAGCGGCATCATCGGCGGCGGCGAGGCCGACGAGAAGATCGGGGAATTTTTCAGCAGGGAACGCTTTACGGAGAGGCGGCAACACGTGCGCCAAATCGGCTGGGCCGAGTTTAGAGGCTCAACCAGCGCAAGCGGCTAAGGTGGTGAGACGAACAGGGTCACTCATAGTAGATATCCTTGGTAGTCACAATCATGTCATGAATCATAGCATGAATAATGTCATGAATATGATAACAGATTATTAAAAATAGGCTGTTCTTCCTATATAAACAGTCATTGTTATTGTATTACAGTTAGATTTAGAGGCAAATTTAAGTTACATTTAAAATAAATTAACGTGATTGAGGTAGATTTGAAATGAAACTGTACGTTAAACTACTTTGACAGGGAGGAGGGGATATAGTAAAATTTTGCACAAATGTATAGATTTGTGTAGATTTGATGTGAGTGGAAATAGTCAGGTTAGAATAGATTTTGCCAAGAGGGTAGATTTGCGGAAAATGAATTCGTAATGAAGGTAGTTTTAGAAGTGGATTCCTGCCTGCGCAGGAATGACAGCCCTTAGTCTAGTAAAAAGTATAAGAAATAGTATGGTTACTTCAGTCGAAAAGCCGGAAAATTGGTTATCATTGAAAGACGCGGCGGAAAAGTTGGATGTTCATCCGGCGACATTGCGGCGCTGGGCGAATAAGGGGTCGATTGCTTGTGCGACGACGCCGGGAGGGCATCGGCGGTTTCGATTAAGTGATGTGGAGCAGTTATTACGGCGGCGGTTGGCGAAAAAGGATGGGACGCAGGTGGAGTTGGTGTGGGCGGAGACGGCATTGCAGAAGACGCGGCAGGCGATTACACGACGACCGGAGCAGACGTGGTTAATGGCGCATCAGGATGAAGCGGTGCGGGCGCAGTCGCGGCGGTGGGGGCAGCAGTTGATGGGGTTGACGATGCAATATATTGCGGCGGATGATGATTGTGCGGCGATTTTGGGGGAGGCCGAGGGGATTGGGCGTAGTTATGCGGTGCATAGTTTGGCGTTGGGTTTGCCCTTAACGGAAGCGTTGCAAGCGGTGCTGTTTTTTCGGGACACATTGGTAGAGACGGCGGTGCAGATGCCGGCGAATGCGCAGAGGCGGCCGGAGGCTAATGTACAACTGATGCGGCGAATTAATGAGTTATTGAATGCGGTTCATTTGGCAATTGCGGCCGTTTACGAAGAAAAGGGGTCAGAAGGAGAGACGTTATGAGTATTATTTGTCTTGGTTTGAGTTATAAGACGGCACCGGTGCAGATTCGTGAATGTTTAGCATTTACATCGCAGACAGTTAGGGTGGCATTGTCCCATTTTCATCGGAACGGGGAGTGGCAACGGGCGGGGTTAACGGAGTTGGTGATTGTGACGACTTGTAATCGGTTAGAGGTGTATGCGAGTACATTAGATGTGCTTGATGAGGAGCGGGCGCGGGCGTGTCGGCGGGTGTTGGTGGCGTTTATTGCCGAAAATCATGGTATGGATCCGGCCCATTTTCATGAACTGTTTTATTATTATTGGGGAGAGGCGGCCTTGAACCATCTGATGGAGGTGGCGTGTGGGCTTGATTCGATGGTGTTGGGTGAGCCGCAGATTTTGGGGCAGATGAGTGAGGCGTATCAGATAGCGCAACAGATGGGGACGGCGGGGCCGGTATTGGATTTAGCATTTCGGATGGGGTTGAAAGCGGGACGGCGGGCACGGGCGGAAACGACGATTAGTCAAGAAGCGGCCAGTATTAGTTCGGTGGCGGTACGGACGGCCCAAACGGTGGTTACAGATTGGTCAAAAGTGAATGCGTTGGTGATTGGGGCGGGTGAGATGAGTGCGTTAACGGTGAAAGCGTTGAGTCAACGGGGCTGTGGGCAGGTGAATGTGATGAACCGGACGGTGGCACGGGCGGAGCAGTTGGCTGGGACGGTGGGGGGGCGAGGATATTCGTTTAAAGAGATGCATGATGCGTTGGTGGCGGCGGATGTGGTGATTAGTTCGACGGGGGCGCCGCAGGCGGTGTTGACGTTGCCGGTGATGCAGGGGGTGATGGCGCAGAGGGAGGAACGGCCGTTAGTAGCGATTGATATCGCCGTCCCCCGTGATATTGAAGAAGATATTAGTGAACTAGATGGTATTATTTTATATGACATTGATCATTTGCAGGCGAATTTAGATGATGCGTTGGGGCGGCGGCAGGCGGCGATACCGGCGGTGAAGCAGATTATTAAGGAGCAAACGGCCGTTTTTGATGAGATGTTTCGTGGTTTGCAGATTCGGCCATTGATTAAAGATTTACGGCAGAAGGCGGAAGATATTCGGCTGAAGGAGCTGGATCGGTTGGAGCGGTATTTGCCGGAAGAGGTATCGCCGGCAATGGCGGAGCAGATTGAGCGGTTGTCGCGGTCGTTGGTGAATAAATTGTTGCATGAGCCGACGCTACGGTTACGGCAAGAGGCGGAACGGGGGCGAGCGGGGGCGTATGCGTTGACGGTGCGGGAGTTGTTTGGGTTGGAGGAGGATGAGGGGAGTGGTCGTAAAAAAAAATTGGCCGAGGGGAGAGAGCGTCCACGGGTGATTGACCGAGAGGCTGATGAGCCGAAACCAGAATTAGAAGCGATGTTAATTAAAACGCCCCATTTGCTGGTGTGAGAAAGGATTTTTCATGAACTTACCGATTAAGAAAGTGATTTTAGGTAGTCGTCGGTCGCAGTTGGCACGGTGGCAAACGGATTATATAGCTGATTTGTTGCGTGAAGCGTGGCCTGGTCTCGAATGTGAAGTGACCTATTTTGTGACCCAAGGGGATAAGACGCTTGATAAGCCATTACCAGCGATTGGGGGGAAAGGGCTCTTTACGTTGGAGTTGGAGGAGAGTTTGCGGGCGGAAGAGATTGATTTAGCGGTTCATTCATTGAAAGATTTGCCGATTGAAGATGCATCGGGTTTGACGTTGGGGGCGATTGTGGGGCGAGCGGATGTGCGTGATGTGTTGGTGACAGCGAATGGTAAGGGGGTGGCGGATTTGCCCGCAGGGGCGGTGGTGGGGACGAGTAGTCGGCGGCGGGGGGCGCAGATGTTGCGTCAACGGCCAGATGTGGAGATACGTTCGATTCGGGGGAATGTGGAGACACGGATGAGTAAGGTGATGAAGGGGGAGTATGATGCGACGTTATTGGCGGCGGCGGGGGTTGATCGGTTAGGGATTACGGAAGGGGTTAGTGAGCGGTTGTCGTTGGCGGAGATGTTGCCAGCACCGGGGCAAGGGGCGTTAGGGGTGCAATGTCGGCGGGATGATGTGGCGATTAACACGTTATTGGCGGCGATTGATTGTCCCGATGTGCGGGCGGCGGTGACGGCGGAGCGCGCGTTTTTACATGGGTTGGGTGGGGGTTGTTCGGCACCGGTGGCGGCGTATGCGGAGGTGGCCGAGGGAGGTGATATCGGTTTGCAGGCGTGGGTGGGAGCGACAGACGGGAGCGAAGCGGTGTTGGTGGAAGGTGTTGGTGACGAGCCGTGGTCATTGGGGAAGCGGTTGGCGCAGAAGGCGTTGGGGCGAGGGGCGGGGAAGTATATGGAAGTGAGTGAGGGGGGAGAACGGCCGTTAAATGGTCAGCGGGTGGTGGTGACACGGCCGTTGGCCGGCATGACGAGTTTGAATCAAGCTTTGGCACAGATAGGAGCGGAGCCGGTGGCGTTACCCCTTATCGAAACGCGGTTGGTGGCAGATTTGACGGTTGTGGATGAAGCGTTAGGGGAGTTGGCGCGGTATGATTGGTTAATTTTTACAAGTGCGAATGGGGTACGTTATTTTGGGGAGCGGGTGGAAGCGTTAGGATTGGAGAGTTGGCGTGGGGCGGGTTTTAAGGTGGCGGCGGTGGGGCCGGCGACGGCGACGGCGTTAGGGGGGCTGGGGTTGGCGGCGGCGGCGATGCCGGAGACGTTTGTGGGGGAAGCGATAGCGGGGGTTTTGGGTGAGGTGGCGGGGAAACGGATTTTGCTGCCACGGGCGGCGGTGGCGGGGTCGGCGTTGGTGGAAGCGTTGACGGTGGCGGGGGCGGAGGTGGTTGATTTGGCTTTGTATGAGACGGTGGCGGTGGCACCGTCTGTTGACAGGGTGGAAGAGATGGTGGCCGAGGGGGTGGCTGTGTGGACGTTTATGAGCTCATCGGCGGTGTATAGTTTGGTGACGTTGGCGGGGGACCGGTTAAAAGAGTGGGTGGGTGATAGCAAGGTGGTTTGTATTGGGCCGGTGACGGCGGGGACGGCGGCCGAGGCGGGGATGGTGGTGGCGGCGGTGGCCGAGCCGCACACGGTGGATGGGTTGGTGGCGGCAGTACGTGATGTTTTACTAAAATAGATAGGTTGAAATGATGATATTAAATTCTTTACAACGACGGCCGCGGCGGTTGCGGTTAACAGCGGGATTGCGGGAGATGGTGCGGGAGACGATTTTAACGGCGAATGATTTTATTTTTCCGATTTTTGTGACGCATGGAGATGATGTGCGGCAAGAGATTGGGTCGATGCCGGGGATGTATCAGTTGTCGGTGGATCAGCTGGCGCGTGAGGCGGAGCGGGTACAGGCGGTGGGCGTGCCGGCGGTTATTTTGTTTGGTTTGCCGGCGGAGAAGGATCCGATTGGGATTGAGAATTTTGCGGCTGATGGGATTATTCAGCGAGCGATTCGGACGTTAAAGCAGGTGGCACCGGAATTGGTGGTGGTGACAGATGTTTGTTTATGTGAGTATACGGATCATGGTCATTGTGGGATTTTAAATATGCCCAATGAGCGTGGGGAGTTGCCCCAGCCCCATTTGCCGGAGGGGTATGTATTAAATGATGAGACGTTGTCGATTTTAGGGCAAGTTGCGGTGTCACATGCACGGGCAGGAGCGGATATTGTGGCGCCGAGTGGGATGTTAGATGGGATGATTGTGGCGATTCGGGAGGCGTTGGATGAGGCTGATTTTCATCATATCCCGATTATGTCGTATGCGGTGAAGTATGCGTCCTCTTTTTACGGGCCGTTTCGGGATGCGGCGGATGGGGCGCCGGCATTTGGTGATCGGAAGTCGCATCAGATGGATCCGGCGAATGTGCGGGAGGCGTTGCGGGAGGCGGCGTTGGATGTGGCCGAGGGGGCGGATATGTTGATGGTTAAGCCCGCTTTGGCCTATTTAGATGTGATTAGTAAAGTGCGCCAGCAGTTCGACAGTTTGCCGTTAGTGGCTTACAATGTGAGCGGTGAGTACGCGATGATTAAGGCGGCGGCTGATAAGGGGTGGTTGGATGAGCGCACTGTTGTTTTAGAGAAATTATTAAGTATGAAGCGGGCGGGAGCGGATTTGATTATAACCTATCATGCCTTGGATGCCGGGGCATGGTTACAAGATAGTAAGTAGGAGAGAGCAGAATGGCTTTAGATATTCAACGACATGCGCCTGAAGGGCCGGATGTATTTGAGCATGGGCGTACAGCTGAAGGTGAGGCGATTCATGTCAATTGGCGTTTGTATATGCAATTTTTGGCGTATGGGGAGTGTGAGCGGCCGAGTGAATTAAGTGCGGCGTTGCAGGATGCGGAGATCGCGCATACGATTTATGCGGATTTGAATGATCCGTTGGGGGTGGGGGTATTGACGTTTGATATGGATCCGAACTTTTTTGTTGATCGGTTGCGGCCGGTTTTGGTGCAACGGCCGTTTGTGAATTTAGTGCCTAAGCCGGAGTTTACGATGTTTGGGCGGACGTATGCGATTGGGTATGAGTCGGATTTGGAGCGGACGTTGATTGGGCGGCCGAGGGGGCGGGTGCTGGATCCGGAGACGCCGTGGGCGATTTGGTATCCGTTGCGCCGGAAAGGGGAGTTTGAGCAGTTATCGGCGGCTGAACAGCGGTCGATCTTAATGGAGCATGGGGGAATTGGTCGGGCGTTTGGGGAAGCGGGGTATGGGTCTGATATTCGTTTGGCATGTCATGGGTTGGATACGCATGATAATGATTTCGTGAT
Source organism: Anaerolineae bacterium (assembly GCA_035459145.1). Taxonomy (GTDB): domain Bacteria; phylum Chloroflexota; class Anaerolineae; order Promineifilales; family Promineifilaceae; genus DATHYN01. Next base: position 18,289 of record DATHYN010000295.1, read on the forward strand.
TGCGTTAATCGGGAAGGAGTTGAATCCGTTATCGCGGATTGTGCAACGGATGCGGAAGACGAAGCAGACATCACAATTTTTAGAAAAATTAGGGCCGTTCTTTATTGGTAAAGCGCTTTATCAATATGGTGGGCCGGAAGCGGAGAAATAGAATACGATGAGTGAATTAGCTGAAACATCACGTTTTTTACGTGCTTGCCGTGGATTGCCGGTGGATTGTACGCCGATTTGGTTGATGCGGCAGGCGGGGCGTTATATGGAAGAGTATCGGGCGATTCGGGCGAAGCATACCATGTTAGAGGTGATTGGGACGCCGGAGTTGGCGGCCGAGGTGACCTTACAACCGATTAATGCGTTTGGTTTTGATGCGGCGATTATTTTTGCCGATATTTTGCCACCGTTAATGGGGATGGGATTGGAATTGACGTTTGAGAAGGGTGTGGGGCCGGTGATTCATAATCCGATTGGGAGCACTTTTGATGTTGATATGTTAGCGACGCCGCCGGCCGAGGAGAATATGGGGTCGACATTGGAGGCGATTAAGTTAGTGTCGGCGGAGTTGACGCCACGCGGGGTGCCGTTGATTGGTTTTGCGGGTGCGCCGTTTACATTAGCGAGTTACGCGTTGGAAGGAGGCGGTTCTAAGACGTACATTAAGACAAAGACATTGATGTATACGGAACCGGCGGCGTGGACGCGATTGATGGATAAGTTGGTGACGGTGCAAGCGGATTATTTATTGAAGCAAGCGAAGGCCGGGGCTTCGGCATTGCAAGTATTTGATTCGTGGGCAGGGTTGGCGTTGAGCAAAGATGATTATATTCGGTATGTACAGCCGTTTAACACGAAGTTATTTGCTATGTTAGAGCGGGCGGGGGTGCCAGTGATTAATTTTAGTACGGGGACGAGTAGTTATTTGTCGGCGGTAGCGGCGTGTGGGGGTGATGTAGTTGGGGTTGATTGGCGGATGCCATTGGATTGGTCATGGGAGCAGATTGGGACGGATCGGCCGATTCAAGGGAATTTAGAGCCGATTTCGTTGTTGGCACCGTGGCGTGAGTTGAAGTTCCGTGTGGATGAGGTGTTGGCGCAAGCGGGTGGTCGGCCAGGGCATATTTTTAATTTAGGGCATGGTATTTTCCCACCGACACCGATTGATAATGTGAAGCGGTTGGTGGAGTATGTGCATGAAGCGACGGCGCGTAAAGAGGTGGAGGTGGTATCGTGAGTGACGGGAAGAAAAAAGTAGGGGTGTTGGTGATGGCGTACGGGGGGCCGAACTCATTGGAGGAGATTCCGGGGTATTTAGCTGATATTCGGAGTGGTCGGCCGACGACACCGGCGGTGTTGGAGGAGATTACGAATAATTATCGGCAGATTGGGGGGAAATCACCGTTATTAGAGTTTACGGAGGCGCAGATTGGGGCGGTGGCCGAGCATTTTGAGGGGGAAGATATTAAATTTTATTTAGGGATGCGTCATTGGGCTCCATGGATTGAAGAAGTGGTGGGGGAGATGATTACGGACGGGATTACCGATGCGGTGAGTATTGTGTTGGCACCCCATTACAGTTCGATGAGCGTGGCTAAGTATCAGAAAAAGATTGCGGCTGGCTTGGAGATGTATCGGGGGGATATTGCGTTTACACATGTGAAGAGTTACCATGATAAGCCAGATTATATTCAAGCGTTGGCTAATCGGGTTGCGGATGGTTTGGGTCGTTGGGATGAAGGGGAGCGGGCTGATGTCCATGTGATTTTTAGCGCGCATAGTTTGCCGGTGCGAATTATGAAGATGGGAGATCCGTACGATAGTCAGTTGCGGGAGACGGCGCAGTTGGTGGCGGAGAAAGCGGGTTTGCCGGATGAGCAATGGTCGTGGAGTTATCAATCGGCGGGACGTAGTCCGGAGCCGTGGTTAGGGCCACAGTTGGAAGAGTATATTCCAGAGTTAGCCGAGAAAGGGATCAAGAATATGGTCAGCATTCCGGTGGGGTTTGTGTGTGATCATGTTGAGATTTTATTTGATATTGATATTGAGGCGCAAAAGGTGGCTGATGAGTTGGGGGTGCGGTTGGAGCGGCCACCGGCGCTGAACACGGATCCGTTGTTTATTAAGACGTTGGCCGATGTGATACGGGAGCATTTGCCATAGTTAGTATGGGGGGGAGCTTTTTAGGAGTGGTAGTGGCGATGGTGTTGGGCGTAGATGATGAGGATGGCGATGAAGCTGAGAAGGCCACCGAGGATAGCGCCACCGAAGACGCCACGGGGGAGGAGGCTGTAGTGGGTGCCGAGGGTGACGAAGATGGCGCCGAAGACGGCGCCGAGACAGGCACCGATGACAACGAAAAGGGCCCAGATGCAGAGGAGCATGGCGATTTGGCGGAGGCCGAGACGTTCAAACGCCTCATCGGGGAGGGGCATGTGCCAGCCGGGTTGGCGTGTTTTGGTTAGGTAGGAGGGTTCTGGCTGGGTATAGTGGTGGTACCAGTTGGTGAATTCGTCACGGTAGAAGATAGTGACGAAGATGACGTAGATAATGAAGATGCCGAGGACGCCGAGGGCGAGACGGAGATCGGTGAGGTTGACAACGGCCGTTTGTAAATTGGTTAGATCCATGGAGTAACTCCTTGTTAACAGGTGGTTTGGTTGAAGGCTGAGGTAGAGGTGATAGTAGAAGTAGATACCTGCTTAGGCAGGTATGACAGCCTTAATTAGGGTGTTAATAAGTGATATAATAAAAATTAGACAGCATGTGTGTAACTATTAAATCCCTGATTAGGGGATAATTATCTTTACTTTACTGTAATTTGGAATGAAAATCAATAGATATAGGTAGGAGAGTTATAAAATGGGAAAGGCTCATTATGTTGTAGTTGGTGGGGGGATTGCGGGTTTGACGGCGGGGTATCGGTTGGGACGGTTGGCGGCCGAGGCGGGCGAAGAGATTACAGTGACGATTATTGAGAAAGATGAGGTTTGGGGTGGAAAAGTACGAACGGAGAAAGTTGATTCGTTTGTGATTGAAGCGGCACCAGATTGTTTTTTGTCGCGGAAAGCGCCAGGGTTGGCGTTGTGTGAAGAGTTAGGGGTGACGGAGCGGTTGCAAGGGCGGAATGTGGCTAAAAAGAAGACGTATGTGAAATATGGGGGGCAGTTACACCGGTTGCCAGAAGGATTAACGGGGATGATTCCGACCAATTTAGATATGTTAGCGGAGAGTACGTTGTTATCGGAGGCGGGGCAGGCGCGGGTAGGTGAAGAGCGGGATTTGCCCGCAGTGCCGGAAGATGGGGATGAGTCGGTGGCTAGTTTTGTGAGTCGGCGGTTGGGGCATGAGGCGTTTGAGCGGTTGGTGGAGCCGTTGATGGGGGGGATTTATGCGGGGGATGCGA
>DATHYN010000296.1:0-18162 GCA_035459145.1 Anaerolineae bacterium
CACCATTACTCTCAATCCGACTATCATTAAACAACACCATATCCGTCGGATCATTCGGCCCCACCCACACCGCCGGCAAACTATTCTGCCCCGCATAACGAATCACCCCATAATTCACCTCTCCCGACCCACTAAAATAGACCCCATACCACTCTCCCGGCCCCGAATTCAATCCCGATGTCATCGTCACCGGCTGACTCGCCGTCCCCATCACCGCCAAATGCCCCAACACCTCCAAACTCGTCCCACTATTCCCCATCAACTGCGTCCCCGCCGCCAACGTCAATGTCATCCCTGGTGATACCATCAACGCCTGTTGCTCAATCAAATACCCCTCCAACCCCGGTTGTGGCGTCAACGTCGCCGAATCCGCCAACGCAAAATACTCAAACCCATCATACGTCTCAATCACCACTTGATTCTGACTATTATTTCTGAATTCTGTATTATTCATCTGCAACCGATGCAACTTGTCCGCCCGCGTTTCCATCGCTACCCCACCATTACTCTCAATCCGACTATCCTTAAACAACACCATATCCGTCGGATCATTCGGCCCCACCCACACCGCCGGCAAACTATTCTGCCCCGCATAACGAATCACCCCATAATTCACCTCTCCCGACCCACTAAAGTTGACCCCATACCATTCCCCCGGCCCCGAATTCAACCGCGACGTCATCGTCACCGGCTGACTCGCCGTCCCCATCACCGCCAAATGCCCCAACACCTCCAAACTCGTCCCACTATTCCCCATCAACTGTGTCCCCGCCGCCAATGTCAACGTCATCCCTGGTGACACCATCAACATCTGCTCCTTAATCACATATCCCTCCAGTCCCGGCTGTGGCGTCAACGTCACCGAATCCGCCAACGCAAAATACTCAAACCCATCATACGTCTCAATCAGCACCACATCCTGACCATTATTCCCAAATTCCGTATCACTCAACAATAACTGATGGAGCTTGTTCGCCCGCGTCTCCAGCGCCGCCCCACCATTATTTTCAATCCGACTATGATTAAACAACACCATATCCGTCGGATCATTAGGCCCCACCCACATCGCCGGGAAGCCACCCTCCCCCGCTGACCGAATCGTCCCATAATTTATCTCCCCCGACCCACTAAAATTGATTCCAATCCACTCCCCCGGCCCCGAATTTAGCCGCGATGTCATCGTCACCGGCTGAGTCACCGTCCCCATCACCGCCAAATGCCCCAACACATCCAAACCCGTCCCACTATTCCCCATCAACTGCGTCCCCGCCGCCAATGTCAACGTCATCCCTGGTGACACCATCAACATCTGCTCCTTAATCACATACCCCTCCAGTCCCGGCTGTGGCGTCAACGTCACCGAATCCGCCAACGCAAAATACTCAAACCCATCATACGTCTCAATCTCCACCACATTCGACCCATTATCAACAAAACTCACATTGTTCATCTGTAACTGATGCACCTTGTCCGCCCGCGTCCTAATCGTCGCCGCATCATTAAGATCTAACCAACTATTATTTAACACCACCATATCAGTCGGATCATTCGGCCCCACCCACATTGCTGGCTGTCCCCCCTCTCCCGCACCGAAAATATACGCATAATCCAATACCCCCGACCCCGAAAAATTAACACCGTACCAATTCCCCGCACCTAACGGCCCGATAAAATTAGGCGCTTCAAACGTCCCCCGCACATCCAAATGCCCTAATACATCCAGCGAACTACTCGCTGGCATCCACAACGCCAACCCCGCATCCACCGTCAGCGTCATTCCCTGCGACACCACCAAGGAACCCCCTTCCATCTCATATCCAAGTAACCCAGGCATCGCCTCTAAATGCAACGATTCTTGCGGCTGATAATAATCCCCCCCACTAAAAGTCTGTACCAAAACCGCATCAAGCTGATTATTCACGAACTGCACATTACTCATCACTACCTGATGCCACTTATCCGCCCGCGTATGTAGGCCATATCCCAAAGTCTCTTCAATAATACTGTTGCGCACAATCACTTGATCATTCGGATCACTCGGCCACGCCATCAGCGGCGTCCCATTCCCATACCGCAACGTCGTCCAATCCAACTCCGCCGACCCATTCACCACCAACCCAATCCACTCCCCCGGTGCCGTATTCGCCTCCGATGTAAACAGAATCGGCTGACCCGCCGTCCCCACCGATGCTAAATGACCATCAACAAACAAAACCGAATCCAACGCCCCCTGCACCGTCACCCCCGGCTCCACCGTCACCGTCACCCCCGGCGCAATCGTCACCCACCCTTGCAACAAATACGGACTGTTAGCCACACTCCACGTCATTGGACTATTAATTGTGCCACTAATCACCGTGGCCACGGCCCGCTCCTCTCCCTCGGCCACCACCCCCCACCTCTCCGCCACCAAACCCGCCCGCAAAATCTCCACCCCACCCCACAACAACATCAACACCACCGCCAACAACACAACCAACCGTCCAATTACGCGACTCATATCTCTACTCCTTCATCACCAAACCAACAAATAAACACCATCCCTTCACTTTTTTTATTATAATCTATTCCCCTACTCTGTAAACCCCTAAAGAAAAATGATACATAACAGATAAAAAATCCCCCCTTCCCCCGTACCTATTTGTCGATTCCCTCATAACCAACTACAATTCAAACAGAAGAAATAACCGCTTGCCCCAAAATCCATTAATTTCCACCACAACCATGTCCCTTACCCATAAATTTAGGTTAAGCTATGAACAACTGTATTTATTGCCAAACAGATAATCCCCCCAACGCCAAATTCTGTATGAATTGTGGTCAATCCCTCATTCAAATCTGCCCGCGATGCAACACCTCATACCCCCCCTCCGCTAATTTCTGCTCCAACTGTGGCTTACCTAACCCCTCTACCGACAACAATTCAAACCAAAGCTCCCCAATGGCCGTCGGCGAACGTCGTATCGTCACCATCTTATTCGCTGATATCTCTGGCTTTACCGCCATGTCTGAACATATGGACCCCGAACAAGTCCGCAATTTAATCAATAACTGTTTCAATCATCTCGTTCCCATTATAGAACGGTATGAAGGGATGGTTGATAAATTTATTGGTGACGAAATTATGGCCCTCTTTGGTGCCCCGATTGCTCATGAAGATGACCCATTACGCGCCGTTCAAACCGCTTGGGAAATGATGCATGGCCTCAAGGGCTTTAACAAACACCAACAAACTAACTTAAATATCCATATCGGTATCAACACAGGCTTGGTCGTTGCCGGAGGTATTGGGGCTGAGGGGCATCAAGAATATTCTGTCTTAGGTGATGCCGTTAATCTCGCCGCTCGGTTAGAAGAAATATCTCAACCAGGTGAAATCTTAGTCGGTACAAACACTTACCATCAAGCCAAACACGCTTTTGCCTTTGAGAAGCTAGAGCCTATCTCTATCCAAGGCAAAACAGAAAAAGTCACCATCTATCGTATTCTTAACCCACTTAAACAAATAAAAAAAACACCGGATCTGACCGGATTAGTTAGTTCGCTGGTTGGGCGCCACCAAGAACTTGATATCCTGCAAACAACCACCAAACAACTTATGACCACCAATCAAACTAGCTTTATCTGGGTCAGTGGTGAAGCCGGTCTAGGTAAAAGTCGCCTGTTAGCCGAATGGGGTGCCATAATAGTTGAACCACTTCATTGGCTAACGATTCAATGTATCTCTTATGGACAACAACTTCCTTATCATCTCATCACCAACTTCATCCATCAATTGGTAGACATCCCGCCAGCCACAGACGATGAAAAAGCGTACACCCTGCTCAAACAATTTGTGGCCCAAACCTTACCTGATGATGACAACAACACATCTCTCTATTTGGCTCATCTTCTGAAATTACATATCAATGACCTAACAGACTTAACGATTGACCCCCAATCATTGCAAGCCCGTTACTTCACTATCATTCGTCAAATCTTAATCCAACTTAGTCAACAAAAACCAACTATCATCATTATTGAAGATATTCATTGGGCCGATCCCGCCTCCATCGACCTATTTAGTGATTTATTGCCCATCAGCCACACACATCCCATCCTTTTCTGTATTGCCACTCGCCCCGAACCAGACACCCCTGGTTGGCGACTATTACAAACAGCCGAAACAACCCATGCTGAACATCTCTATCACCTGACCTTGACAGCTCTCTCCGCAAACGAAAGCCAACAACTTATCTCTAATCTCCTCGAAATAAAAGCTTTGCCCGTCACCCTGCGTGAGCTTATCCTCAGCCATGCCGAGGGCAACCCTTTATTTGTTGAAGAGATTATTCGTATGTTCATTGAGCAAAATTACATCTATTTAATCGATGATCAATGGCAGGCACGCGCCGATATCACCGCAATAACCATTCCTGACACCTTGCAAAGCCTTCTTCTGGCCCGCATCGACCAACTTCCGCCGCAAACAAAACATACATTGCGTATCGCCGCTGTTATCGGCCGCACCTTCTCCTTAAAACTATTAGAAATTATCTTAAAACAAACATGGACCGATATCTCTCTCGAACAAATCTTATCCTATGTTTGGGAACTCGAAAATAACGATTTAATTAAACTGGTTCAAAAAGAACCAGATATAAGATACGCTTTTCGTCATGCCCTCTTGCGTGATGCCGCCTACCAATCTCTTTTACAAACCAGTTGCCAACAGATCCACTATCTTGTCGCCTCGGCCCTCGAAGAGTTACATGCTGATAATTTGTCCGAACAAGCCACCGTGCTAGCCCACCATTTCCGCTCGGCCGCCAAAAACCAACGCGCTAGCCATTACTTTATCCTCGCCGGCAACAACGCCTACAACCAATTCGCCCACGAAGAAGCAATGACCCACTACCGCACCGCCTTAGAGTGCCAACCCGCTCTAGAAATGGATATCTCTACCCTCAAACATCTCTATAAATACCTCGGCCGCTCCCTCGAACACCTCAGCCAAAGCAATACCGCCTGGGAACATTACCAAGAACTAGCCACTATCGCCAAACAACGACAAAATGAGTCCCTCTACTTGACCGCTTTAGTCCTCCAAGCTAAATTAGCCGCCGTCCCTGGCCCCATGGCCGACCAACAATTAGGTGCAAAACTAGCCAAAGAAGGGTTACAATTAGCACGCCAACTAAACAATAAAGAAGAAGAATCACGCCTGCTTTGGATTTTACTCATGCTCGACACCTTTAGCCTGTCAGTTACCGCACAAACAATCGCTTATGGTCGTGAATCGTTAGCCATCGCCCGTGCCCTTAACCTCAAAGAACAACAAGCGTTCACCCTTCACAATCTCTCTATCGCCTACATGTTTATTAACCGCCTAGAACGTAGCATCCCCACCCAACTAGAAGCCAACAAATTATGGGAAGAACAAAACAATCAGGCTATGCTCGCCGACGGCTTATCAAATTTATGCGTTGGCTATACGTTGCTCGGGCAGTTTAAAGTGGCCATCCCTCAAGCGCAAAAATCATATGATTTGGCCAAATCCATCAACCACCTCTGGGGGCAAGCCACTAGCCAATTTATGATTACAATCGCCTATATCGAACGCGGAGAACTCACCACCGGCCTCCACTCACTCAGCCACGCCGTCACCCAAGCCAAAGAGATCAACCACCTCCCCATTCTCGCCAGCTCCCGTTCCGATTTAGCCTTAATCTATGGCTACTTCTCCCAATGGGACACAGCTAACCAAATCATCGAAGCCACCCTGACCGCCAGTAACCATTATGGCGCCTTACTACCTTGGGTCCACAGCGTCCAAGCCCTCCTTCTCATGTGGCAAGAAGAATGGACCCAAGCCGAATCTATATTGCAACCCTATATCCAACAATCTGCCAAAATCAACTCCATGGGTATCCCCGCCCGTATCACCTATGTCCACGCCTATCTCGCCTATAAACAAGAAGATTGGCCTACAATTTTAACCATCACCGACCATCTTATCTCTTTCTATAATGAAAGTAACTCTCAACTCTTCAAAGCCGCCATCTTAACCTTACGCGGTCTCGCTTTCCACCACCTAAACCAACCCCAAAAATGCCAAGAAGCGTTACAAAATGCCTTACAACTAGCTCAAAAACAAAATCTTAAAAACCGCTTGTGGTCTATCTACCATGCCCTCGCCCAAACAACAGACGCCCCCCACGAAAAAGCCACTTATTTACAAAAAGCGGTCGATACGATCAACGCAATTGCCGATCAATGCGAACAACCAAAACATCAACAAGGATTTCTTAACCATCCTGACATCCACCCTATTATTAATCTGTAAGTTGTTTAACCTAAAGATTTCACACTTCTAATTTAACAACTTCAACCTATTAAGCCCCATTTTCAAACTCAAATATTGCAGGGCAATCGCATACTCGCCTTATTACATTCAATATCTCACTAGCAACGCCCTTTTCGACCGGAGTTTGCCCGTTTTTTCATTACTACTACATTCCAAATCAGAAAAAGGGCAAACGGAGTGGAGAAATCTAAGAGCATGCAACTGCCCTAAATATTGCTAATACGTAGTTTAATACAGTTGTTATGCTACAATTAACCCATGAATATCTGCACCAACTGCCAAACCGAAAACCCCTCAGTCGCTAAATTCTGCATGAACTGTGGCACCCCCTTCAATCCCACCTGCACCAACTGCCAAAACCCGCTCCCTCCCCAAGCAACCTTTTGCCCCCACTGTGGCATCCCCACCACCACCCGTAACCTCCCCCCCATCCTCGCCACCGGCGAACGCCGCATCGTCACCATCATGTTCGCTGATATCTCCGGCTTCACCGCCCTTTCTGAAAAATTAGACCCTGAACAGGTCCGCACGCTCATGAATACCTGCTTCGACCACCTCGTCCCCATCATCGAACAATATGATGGTGTCATCGACAAATTCATCGGCGACGAAATCATGGCCCTCTTCGGCGCCCCCACCGCCCATGAAGACGACCCCTTCCGCGCCGTCCGCGCCGCTTGGGAAATGATGGCCGCCCTCGAAAAATTCAATCAACAACAAGATACCAATCTCGGCATCCACATCGGTATCAACACCGGCCTCGTCGTCGCTGGTGGCATCGGCTCCCAAGGCCGCCAAAACTACTCCGTCCTCGGCGACGCCGTCAACCTCGCCGCCCGCCTCGAAGAAATCTCCCAACGTGGCGAAATCTGGGTCGGTCCCGATACCTTCCGTCACAGCCAACACGCCTTCCGCTTCGATAAACTCGACCCCATCCGCGTCAAAGGCAAACAACACCCAGTCCAAGTCTACCGCGTCCTCGGCCCCAAACACCAACCCGAACGCGTCCGCGGCCTCGCCGGCCTCACCAGCCCCATGGTCGGCCGCCAACAAGAAATCACCACCATCCACACCGCCACCAACGCCCTCCTCAATCACCAACAAACGAGCCTCATCTGGATCAGCGGCGAAGCCGGCCTCGGCAAAAGCCGCCTCCTCTCCGAATGGCAAACCAACACCGCCCCACCCGCCCACTGGGTCACCGCCCAATGTCTCTCCTACGGCCACCGCCTCGCCTACCACCTCCTCATCGACCTCGTCCGCCAACTCGCCCACATCCCCGCCGCCGCCACCGATGATGAAGCGTACCAACATCTCCATCAACTTATCAACCAAACTTTCCCCGATAATCACACCGATGCCTTAACCTATCTCGCCCACCTCCTCAATCTCCACACCACCCATACCGCCAAACTCACCATCGACCCCCAATCCCTCCAAGCCCGCTATCTCACTATCCTCCGCCAACTACTCCAAACCATTAGCCAAGAAAAACCTCTCATTCTTATCATCGAAGATATCCATTGGGCCGACCCCGCCTCCACCGAACTGCTCAGCAAACTGCTAACCCTCAGCGAAACCGCCCCCATCCTCTTCTGCGTCGCCACCCGCCCTGAGCCTGATACCCCCGGCTGGCGGCTCCTCACCGCCGCCCGTGATGTTTTGGACGCCAACCATATCCACGAAATCAATCTGACCACCCTGTCTAATCAAGATAGCCAACAACTAATCGCCAATTTGCTCGAAATCGAATCATTACCAACCGTCATTCGCCAACTTATTCTCGAACGGGCCGAGGGGAACCCGTTCTTTGTTGAAGAGGTGATCCGAATGCTCATTGACCAAGGTTATATCTTTCAAGAAAACGGCCGTTGGCACGCCCACCCCAATATCAACACCGTCGACATCCCCGATAACCTCCAAGGCCTCCTCCTCGCCCGCATCGACCGCCTCCCCGAAGAAACCAAACAAACCCTCCGCATCGCCGCCGTCATCGGCCGCCAATTCTCCCTCAAAGTCTTACAAGAAGTCCTCAACCACACCAACTCAACACCATGAACGATAATATTCTGAAACATATCAACAAACTTGAACATAACGGCCTCGTCAACCTTGCCCAAGAAGACCCCGAACTCGAATATATCTTCCGTCACGCCCTCGTCCAAGACGCCGCCTACCAATCCCTCCTCCACACCGAACGCCAAAAAATCCACCTCTGGGTCGCCACCACCCTCGAACAGCTATACGCCGACCGCCTCGCCGATGTCGCTCCCATCCTCGCCGACCATTTCCGCGCCGCCAACAAACTTGACCAAGCCAGCCACTACTTCACCCTCGCCGGCGATACCGCCTTCGACCAATTCGCCAATGAAGAGGCGGTTAGCCACTATCAGGCCGCTTTCGCCTGCCAACCAGTCACCACGATGGACGTTGACACCCTCACCCATCTTTACACCAACCTGGGCCGCGCCCTCGAACACCTCGGCCAAGGCCACCAAGCCGCCCAACACTACCAGCAATTTGAAGCCATCGCCCATGACCGCCAAGACCAATCCCTCCTCCTCACCGCCACCACCCTCCGTGCCAAACTCGCCGCCGTCCCCGGCCCCAGCCACGACCTGCCCCTCGCCCAAACATTACTCCAACAAGGTCTTGCCTTAGCCCGTGAACAACATAACCAAGCGGCCGAGGCCCGCCTCCTCTGGATCGCCGTCATGGCTGACACCTTCCACCTGACCACCAATGAAGAAACTATCCACAACGGGAAACGCTCGCTCACCCTCGCCCGCGCCCTCAACCTCAAAGAACAATTAGCCTTTACCCTCCATAACCTCGCCCTCGCCTATGTCTCTAGCAAATACATCGGCCAAGGCATCCCCATGCAGTTAGAAGCCAATCAGCTCTGGCAAGAACAAAACAACCAAGCCATGTTTGCCGACGGCCTAGCCAATATCGCCATGAGCCAAACCTTCCTCGGCCACTACGAAGACGCCATCTCTCAAGCACAAGCCTCCTACCACGCTACCAACGCCCTCGAACACCATTGGGGTCAAGTAACCAGCCAATTCCCCATTGGCATCGCCTACTTTGAACGCGGGGAGTTCGCTACCGGTATCCATCGGCTCAACCATGTACTCCCATACGCCCAAAAAGTCAATCACGTCCCCTTCCTAGCCAGCTCCCGCGCTGACCTCGCCCTCATGTACGCCTACTGCGGCCAAACAGACACAGCCCAAAACCTATTAGACGACACCATCACCTTAAACCAACAAATCTCTTACCTCCGCCCTTGGCTTCATAGCATCCAAGCCGATTTCTACATCTGGCAAAACCAACCAGATAAAGCGGCCGAAATCTTACACCCCTACACCGCTAATTTGCCTAACCTTTACCGCATGGGTATGGCCATGCGCATCGCCCTCACCCAAGCAAAATTGGCCGCCCACCAAGAAAGATGGGCCGATATCCTCACAATCACCGCCCCAGTTCTCGCTTATTATAATGAAACACCATCCCAATTCTTGCAAGCAGCCATACTCACCTATCGCGGCCGAGCCCTCGCCCACCTCGGCCAACCCACCCCCGCCCACCAAACCCTCCTCACCGCCCTCGACCTCGCCCAACAACAAAATCTCCGCCACCGCCTCTGGCCCATCTACCACACCCTCGCCCTCCTAACCACCGACCCCACCCAAGCCGCTACCTACCGCCAACAAGCCCACACCACCATCCACAACATCGCCGCCCTCTGTGGCCCCCCCCAATGGGCCCAAGGCTTCCTCAACCACCCCGAGGTCGCTCCAGTACTAACATCCCCATAATTTTATTTACCCTTTAAATTATCTTTGTGCTATAATTGCAATCGCTCGTGATTTTTATCACAATCCAGTTTAGCGAACGTTGATCGAAGTAATCTAAAAAACCTAAATCTTTCCTAATCAAAGTTTTGATTCTCTTTCTCCCTACCCAAACCACCCTAAACAAACCTGAGTTCGACAATTCCCCCCTCCTCCCAACGTCATTTCGAGCGCAGTTCAATCCGCCCCACCCTCAACAAGCCCCACCCTTTTTAGATTCTTTCGCTTAACTTGCCAGTTTTAATTTCACAACTCAGTAAATATTTCCGAGGTTAATATGTCCCCTAATAATGTAACGATGACTGGTTCCACCAAACCAGCCTATCCCCAAATACATGCCGCCCACACCCTGCTTATCACGATTATAATGCTTACCGGTTTTCTGTTTTTTAACATGAATAAATCCGTGTTTAGCTATTCAGACCCTCAACAATTAAACAATGACATTACCTACGTCATGTACGACTCCAATGACCCCAATGGCCCTGTCTATAATTGGGATGACATATCAACCACAGGTACTTTAGTCGCTTTTAATGGTTATCCTGGCCCCAACCCCCAACTGGAAACAGTCCCTATTGGCTTTGAATTCTCCTTCTTTGGTCAAGCCTACACCGAACTATACCCTCACGAAAACGGCTTTGTCAGTTTTGGTCAACCTTATCCCAACGTCGTTCCTAATGGCACCTTCCCCAATCCCGATGAACCCAATAATGCCATCGCCTTGTTTGGCGGCAATATGCTCTTGCATAATTATGGTGCCGACTCCGCCGTCTACTATCAACTTTTAGATAATCCCACCCGCTTCGTACTGCAATATCACAACCTTTACCCCTTCTTTGTGACCAATGCCCCTCACAATCTTCAACTAGTGCTCTACCCTAATGGTGATATTGTAACCCAATACCTATCCTTAGCCACGACCAACACCAGCTATGTCGGGATTGAAAATGAAACCGGCACCGTGGGCAACCTCTATGACGCATCCCTCGCCGATGGCCTAGCCATTGGCTACTACCAAGCGGATGCCGTCTATCTGTCACCTACGGCACAAACCCAACTAGGCGATGTAGGCACAACCCTCTTTTATACCGTAACCATCAATAACCAAACCGGTTATACGACCAGTTTCACGCTCAATACAGAACCGGGCTCACTCTGGCCAACCACCTTGCCCCTAACCCAAACAGCCCCGCTTCCCGATGGGGCCCAAACAGATGTCCACCTTAGCGTCGATATCCCCCCCACCGCGGCCCCCAATGATATGAGTTTCGCCACCCTCAATGTCACCTCTCTTATTTCCCCCACTGAGTTTACCGCCACCACCCTTATCACCGCCACCGCCCTCGGCACTGAAAACGCCTACATCGGTCTCGATAGCAACAAAATCGCCGTCATGGATATCGCTACCCAATATATTCGCGACATCATCGATTTAGCCCCTACCAGTTGTGATTACATCCGCAATATCTCTATCCCCCCCGATGGACAAACAATCTGGATATCCTGTAATCAATCATCAAATCTTGTCGTCATTGATCGCTATGCCTATACCGTTTTAGCCACCATCCCCACCATGCTATCTCCTCTGGACATGACCTTCACCGCCGATGGGGCTTATGTCATACTTGGCTATTATGGACAATATCAAATTGATATCTTTGACACCTCAACCTACAATCTCGTCACCACCATCCCCTTAGACTACCCTGCCCAAAATATCGTCACCCACCCCTACTGGCCACGCGCTTATGCCACTACCAACTCTGGGGTCCATGTCCTCGATACGACCACCTTTACCATAACCAACTTTATGCCCACTAGCCGCTCTCCCCACTACCTCGCTATATCTCAAGACGGCTTACGCCTTTATGGTTCCACCTCTTTTTATACAGGCCAGGCCACCATCGGCTCCATTGCCACCTTTGATCTACTTCAAGAAACTGAAATCGCTTTTATGAACAATATGTTTGCCAGCGCTGGTGGCCCGCCATCCGATTTAGCTGTCTCTGCCGATGGTGATCAAGTTTTTGTCGCTGGTGCTAACTGGAATCGGGTCAGTAGTTACGATACCAATACCTTTTTGCATAGCACTGATATCCCTATGCAACGGCCTGAAATTGTCGAGATGGATTGTGCTGGGGACAAACTCGTTGCAACCCAATCAACTTATAATCAAAATTACCCTGGTGTTTATATCGTTGATACGGAATTAATGACCGTCACCGCCACCGCTAATTTAGATATCGATAATGATGGTTCTGATGAACAACTAAATGATGGCTTAGCCATTTGTCCGCAACATGTAACTACCAATACGATTGTTTTAGAGGCGCTCAACCAACCAGCAATCGGCACCTCGGCCAACCACATTACCCATGAACTCGTTTTAATTAATGCCATGGGCACCAACGACACCTTTAACCTCACTATCGGTAATCATCTGTGGTCAACAACCCTCGGCCAAATCACAGCCCCTAACATGGCCCATGGCGACCTCATAACCCTAACCGCCATCGTCACTATCCCCGTCGATGCCCAATGGTACCTGACCGACACCGCCATTATCACCGCCACCTCCACCACCAACCCCGCCATCACCGCCCAAACCATCATCGAAACCAAAAATTTCGCCTACCCCAACTTAAATTTCACCCCCGAATCCTATACATACTCACAAACCACCAATATCAGTAGCAACCACGTTCTCACTATAACCAATGGGCATGGCATTACCACCACCCCACAAATAGAAGTTTTAGGCGAAAACGGTCTATTACTCCCCGCTACCAATGACCACCCTATCCCTGGCCAACCATATAAACCATTTACTGTCTGGCGTGATATTGTTAATAATGGCCGTTATTGGCATGATGGTGGTAACGATGCCCTCGATGGTTTTGGCTTTCCTTATATTCGGGTTGGTGAAACCTCTCAAAACCTACTCATGTCACCTGAATCATTAAATGTTTTGACCTACACCATCAATAATTACACCGTAATCGTCACCAATACCTTTGTTGGCGATAACATCTATAAAATGACAGTCGATTCGGCCGCCGGCCAACTCCCCCGCTCGGACATCGATCTCGGTA
Organism: Anaerolineae bacterium; assembly: GCA_035459145.1. Taxonomy (GTDB): domain Bacteria; phylum Chloroflexota; class Anaerolineae; order Promineifilales; family Promineifilaceae; genus DATHYN01. The sequence goes on from DATHYN010000296.1 coordinate 13,299, forward strand.
TGGGCGGCAACGTTGGCTCCGATAACAATACAATTGCCTATGAAGATAGTTTCTGGATCGCTGATAATGAAATTCGCTATCTGCTTAGCAATGATGGTGGCGGTATCAAAAGCGGTGACCCCCAAATCATGTTATTACTGTTGCCCTCTCATCAAGACGATTTAACGGCCGTTACCTACCAACAATCCGCCGACAACCTCAACTTCTCCGCCAATGATATCCAACTACCCGCCACTTTCTACATCATCCTTTCCTATTATGATGTCGACAACCTAATTCAATGGCTCACCAACGACATTCATTTAACCAATGATGGCTGGCTCACAGCCACCCCGATTACCCCCACCTTGCCCAGTAATACAACCCAAACTATCGACTTCACCTTTAGCTCTGTAGGCGTACAGCCAGGTACCCACCAAGCTAATATCGTTCTTAAAAATCAAAACCCCCACCTACCCGCACCCGCCATCCCCGTCACCATGACCGTAATCCCCACCGCTGACATGGGCTGGCTATCAGGTATAGTCACCGATGAAGGGACCAACCTCCCCATTCCCGCTACCCTCTCTCTTAACGACACAAATTCCGTAACCGCCAACCCCCTAACCGGTGAATATGAATATTGGCTCCCAGCTGGACCGCAAACAATCGAAATCTCAGCACCTGGTTATTTACCCCAAACCCAGTCCGTTAACATTACGGCCGGCACCGGTACGGAACAAAACTTCACCCTCACTAAAATAGCCACTTGCTGGGCAACCTCTGATAACGGCAACACCATCTACAGTGGCTTGTCCGTTCAAGCCGTCCAACATGCGATAGAAGCCGCCCCTCCTGAGGCCACCATTAAAATAGCTGGTGATTGTAAAGGCGTTTATACCGTTAACAATCTAAATCAAACCCTCTTTATCAACAAAGACCTAACAATTCAAGGCGGCTACACCCATACCAATTGGTTAGCCCAACCCGATCCCACCACCTTCCCCACCATCCTCAATGCCCAAGAAGACGGGCGTGTTGTCTACATCACCGGCACCACCCATGTAACCTTAGCCCACTTAAGTCTCATCAATGGTGCTACCACCTATCAAAGTGCCAACGGCGCTGGTATATTCCATGTTGGCCTTGAACTTAATTTGCTCGATGTCTTAGTCGCACACAATACCAGCTATGGCTATGCGGGTGGTATTTACAATTCCGGCATAATGACCATAACGGATACCATTCTGCAAAACAACCGCGCCAATGGCTCTCAAGGTGGTGGCATTTTTAATGATGGCTCAACGACCTTAATAAATACAACTCTCCAAGAGAATGGTAGTAACACCAACTACCCCTATTTTCAAGGCGCTGGCTTATACAACAATAACGCTAGCGTAGCCCAACTCATCAACAGCTTTGTACTTAGTAATACAAATACCGCTGTCCATAGTTATTATGGTACGCTGATCATTGACAACACCCTCGTCAACGGAAACACAGGCACAGGCGTCTATAATGGCAACGGCTCACTCGAGTTACGAAACTCAACAATTAGTCATAATGAGGGTGATTATGGCGGGGGGGTTTTTACTTCTTATGGCACGCTCTATATTGACAACACCAACATTAATAACAATTATGGCAACAGAGGCGGTGGTATCTTCAACGCCAATAGTACCTCAACGATTCAAAATAGCACCATCTCTCATAATGCGGCTTCACCTGATTACTATGGGGTCGGTGGTGGTATCTATCTTACCAATGTAACACTAACTGCTAGCAACAACATAATTAGCCACAACACATCCCGCAATGGTGGTGGCATCTATATTGATAATGGTACTGCACAAGTTGATATCACCAACAGTGCTATTTTTGATAATAATGCCATAACTGATGGTGGTGGCCTTTTCACTCATACACCCATAACCATCACCAACAGCACTGTTTCTCATAATCAAGCCGGTTCTGGTGGTGCCTTTGCCCTCTTTAGTCACAGTAACTCATTAAGTTACCTGACCATCGTTAGTAATACCGCTGTCAATAACGGTGATAGCTTCTACTTCGTAGATGGCTCTGTCTCTCTGGCTAATACAATTGTCGCTTATCACCCCACCGCTAATTGTCAATCATCAGGTAATATCACCTCCAATGGATACAATCTAAGTAGTGATAACAGTTGTGATTTTGCCCAAACTGGTGATTTAAACAACATAGATCCGCAACTACTCCCCTTAACCAATGATAGCAACAGTTGGTTACATCCATTACCCCCCACTTCGCCAGCTGTTAATCAGATTCCGCTGACTGTCAATGGTTGTGGGACCACGATAACCAACGATCAACGCAACGCCCCACGCCCCAGCATGAACAGCTGCGATATAGGGGCCTATGAAATCGCCCCCTTTGCCACCGCACCAACAGCCGCTCATGATACCTATACAGTTGCCGAGGATAACGACCTCATCATCACCGCCCCCGGTCTGTTAGCCAATGATTATGATCTGGATGGTGACACGTTTACCCTCATTGGCACCACAGATCCTGCCCATGGTACCGTGACCGCGTTAGCTGATGGTTCTTTCACCTATGAACCAGCAGCCAACTTCTATGGCACAGATTCATTTAGCTATGAAATAAGTGATGGCCAATTCTCAGATACGGCGATCGTTACGATAACGGTAACGGCCGTTAACGACACCCCCCTCGCCACCCCCGATACCTATAACACAACCCAAAATGAATCGATCTCCATCTCCGCTCCAGGTGTCTTAGCCAATGATACCGATGTAGACGGTGACTCCTTAACCGCTATCTTGGTCCAACCACCCTCATCCGGAACCCTCAATCTAATGTCCGATGGCTCTTTCACCTATACACCCTCCCCTGATTTTGTCGGTACCGTCACTTTCACCTACTACGCTGACGACCGAACAGATTCATCCAATACCACCACCGTCACTATCAATGTACAACAAACTGATTTCAACCTCTACTTACCTATTATTATCTCACCATAATAATGAATATCCCCCCTAACTAGCAAAAAGGGAGGCTGATTACTCAAATCAGCCTCCCTTATCTTCCCCCCATTGATACGAAAACCAACAACACCAATAAAGTAATAGTGGCCACGCCTACTTATGACCCAGTTGCCCATTCCCCTTAACTAAACTAAAATCCCTACCATGCTCTCACCAACACGCTGGCTTATTAGCCACACCCGTCGCTACTTTTGGCTTCCCCTCATCATCCTCATCGCCGCCCTCATCAATAACTTCGCCTACAGCTACCTCGCCGTCATCGTCGGCAACGGCTTCGATCTCATCACCCAACCCAACTGGACCACCACCGCCCTCACCCACCTCGGCCTCCTCGGCCTCCTCGCCGCCACCACCCAAGCCACCACCGCCCTCCTCCGCAACGGTGCCAACGAACTCCTCGCCAGCCGCCTCGAACGCGACATCCGTGACGAACTCTACCAAAACCTCCTCGCCAAAAGCCAAACCTTCCACAGCCAACAACGCCTCGGCGACCTCATGGCCCGCGCCACCAACGACGTCCGTGCCATCAACCAAATGTTCAGCCCCGGCCTCATGACCATCCTCGATGCCACCATGGGCGCCATCGCCCCCTTCACCCTCATCTTCCTCCTCGACTATCGCCTCCTCCCCGTCCCCATCCTCTTCTTCATCGGCTTCCTCTTCACCCTCCGCGACTACGCCCGCCAACTCGGCCCCGTCAGCATCGCCATGCGCCACGAATTCGGCCTCCTCAACGCCGGCCTCAACGAAGCCCTCACCGGCATCGAAGTCGTCAAAAGCAACGTCCAAGAAGAATCAGAGAAAAACAAGTTCAAACAAACCGCCGCCCACTTCCGCGACTACTTCATCCAAGAAGGCTACATCCAAGCCCGCTACCTCCCCCTCCTCATCTTCAGTCTCGGCTTCGCCTTCGCCTTCGCCCACAGCATCTACCTCTGGCAAATCAACATCATCACCCTCGGCCAAGCCGTCGCCTTCCTCGGCCTCTTCCGCGCCTTCCGCTTCCCCATCTTCGTCTCCATCTTCGCCTTCACCCGCGTCCAACTCGGCCTCGCCAGCGCCCAACGTATCCTCGAAATTATGACCGATAATACCCGTCTCGATGCTGTCCCTAACGGCCTCACCCAACCCATCCACGGCCAACTCACTTTCGACCACGTCTCCTTCGGTTACGACGACCGCCCCACCCTCCACGACATCTCCTTCACCATCCCCGCTGGCGCCACCGTCGCCATCGTCGGCCAAACCGGCTCCGGCAAAACTACCCTCACCCAACTCATCAACCGCCTCTACGACCCCACCCACGGCCGTATCCTCCTCGACAACCACGACCTCCGCCACTGGCAACTCCACCACCTCCGCGCCCACATCGCCACCATCGAACAAGACATCACCCTCTTCTCCCGCTCCATCGCCGACAACATCGCCTTCGGCCGCCCCTCAGCCACCCGCGCCGACATCGAAGCTGCCGCCCAAGCCGCCCAAGCCCACCACTTCATCACCAACTTCCCCCACGGCTACGACACCATCATCGGCGAACGCGGCGTCACCCTCTCCGGCGGCCAACGCCAACGCCTCGCCATCGCCCGCGCCCTCCTCACCCGCCCCCGCATCCTCATTCTCGACGACAGTACCAGCGCCATCGACAGCGCCACCGAAGACAAAATCCAACAAGCGATCCGCCACATCAGCCGCCAACAAACCACCTTCCTCATCACCCACCGCCTCAGCCAAATCCGCTGGGCCGACCACATCCTCGTCCTCGACAACGGCCACCTCCTCGACCAAGGCACCCACGACCACCTCATCACCCACTGCCCCCTCTACCAACAAATCTT
>DATHYN010000297.1:0-29353 GCA_035459145.1 Anaerolineae bacterium
CGGCTCATCCCCCAACTCCGCATAAACTAACAACAACACCATGCCCATCCCCCCAAACAACAATGTCTCCATACCACTTACCGCCGCCCACGCCAACGGCCACATCCCCACCAAAACCAAACCCAATAACCAATCACGTTCTCCCCAAGCAGGCCATAAACAACGAAATAAACGCATACTAGCCCATAATAACACCCACCAAGATGCCAACCCTAATCCATAACTCCACCACAAATACGGCACCCCTAACCAATAACCCAATGCTAACAATATTGTCCACAAAGGGGCCGTTGACCCCGCACTGGTCGACTCCCCTAACCAATAAGCCCACACCCCATGCTCCCCTAAATTGCGTGCATAGGTCTGATGAATCCAAGCATCATCTAAGGGATACCCTAACCCACTCTGCCCATAGCTCAACAATAAATAAACAGCCCCCACAACCACAGCCGCCACCCCCACCAATAAACGCTTCTGTACATCCCGATTCATCATACGGTCACCTTTTCTATCTGCACGCTCTCAATATTTGATCACCAAGCCACCAACAACGATTACACCCCAAACGGCTAGCTCTCTAATACCCGCACCACACAAGCAAATAACACAGCCGGCTCCACTGGTTTACTGATATAATCCACCGCCCCCAACCCTAACCCCCGTTCCCGCTCTTCCGCTGACTGATTCCCCGTCAAAAACACTACCGGAATCTGACGCCCCTGCTCATCTTCTTGCAATCGCTGGCACACTTCATACCCATCCATGCCCGGCATCATCACATCTAATAAAATTAAATCAGGTGGCGAATCCGATAATGCGATTTGTAATGCCTTTTCTCCATTTTTAGCCACTTTGGTCTTATATTTGCCTTTCAATAATTTATTGATAATCAATATAACATCAGCTGTATCATCCACAATCAAAACAACTTGCTTATCACTCATCTCTCTTTTCCAATGAAACCCCGATGGCTTCAGCCACAATCTCTAAATCAATAACCCCCTGCTCAAAATCAAAATCATTAACACTCGTCTGCAAAGCTAATAACCGCTCCTCTGGTAATTCATGACGCAAACTATCCCATACTTCGGCCAAATAATCAATGGCTTCCCCATCATCATCAACCAAATACCCATACAACGTTACCAACATCTCGGCCACTCCCCCCGCCTCACTCTCCCCACTCCCCTCAACCTCAACCGTCTCCCCCCTCTCCTTATCAGCCAAAAAGCGATTAACCGTCCCAATCGCCTGCGCCAATGTCGCCGCCGCCGTGGGCAACAAACGCCGCCCCGCTTCAAAATCTCCCTCCTTTAACACCTTCTCTAATCGTCCTGCGACCTCCGCCAAATCTAACGCCCCAATACTACTCGCTACCCCTTTTAATGTATGTGCCTGACGAATAGCTACTTCACGCTCATCTCTCTCCATCGCTTCGCTCAGCCCCACCACAACATCGCCATACCCCTCAGCAAACCGCTGCAACAACGTCCGATACAAACCCTCATTACCAGCTAAACGCTTAATACTAGACCGCGCATCAAAACCAGCCAAAGCCCACTCATCTACCGGCGCTCCCCCTCCCTGTTCTGGCTCCCTAACCAGCTGTTCTGTTTCACTCTCGGCCTCTATTCGGGCCGCCGCTTTCAATCTCGTCTCACTCTTTACCTTCGCCCCTAACCACTGTTTTAAAGTCGCATACAACAATTCTGGTTCAATTGGCTTTGTAATCTGCTCATTCATCCCCGATTCCAACCCTTTCTGCCGCTCCTCAATCAAGGCATGCGCCGTCAATCCAATAATAGGCAACTCATTAAAACGCCCATCATCCCGAATCATCTTCGTTGCCTGATACCCATCCAAGAATGGCATCTGCACATCCATCAAAATACCATCATAAGGCAACTCATCATCATACCCACAAACCATATCCACCGCTTCTTGACCATTGTTCGCAATCGTTACCTCTGCCCCTACTTTAATTAACAACGAACGAGCAATCTGCTGATTTATCTCATTATCTTCAACCAATAAAATATGTACCTTCTCAAAATTGTAACGAACTTGCCTAATAGATGCCGTCGGCGCCTTTACCAAACTATTTTTACCTGGCCCTAATACATTCGTCAAACTATCTAATAATGTCGATGGGCTAACCGGCTTGGTCAAATAATGATCTACCTGTAACGGTTTCGTTATATCATATAACTCTTGTGAATCATATGCCGTCACCATCAACACATTCGGCTGTACCCAATTCTGCCTCTGCCGAATCTGGGCCACTAATTGCGCCCCATCCATCTCTGGCATCTGCCAATCAGCTAACACGATCTGATAAGGATTCGTTTCTTGTTTCTTTTCAAGCTCGGCCAACGCCTCCGCCGCCGACACAACGGCCCGACTCTCAATCCCAAATTTATCCAACATACTACTCAATATCTCCCGCGCCGTCCCATTATCATCAACCACAAGCGCCCGTAACCCACCCCAATCCAATCGACGCGGCGTCAACACCTCTTTTGTCTCTCCATCATACCCAAACCACGCCTCAAACGTAAACACACTCCCTTCACCTAACGTACTCTCCACCCAAATCGCCCCTCCCATCAACTCCGTTAACCGCTTACTAATCGACAACCCTAACCCCGTCCCCCCATATTTCCGTGTGATCGAATCATCCGCCTGCACAAATGGTTGAAATAACCGCTTCGCCTGCGCTGCCGACATCCCAATACCACTATCACGTACCGCAAATTGCAACTTAATACGCTCATCCTGTTTCTCAACCACTTTCAACGATACCAAAATCTCCCCCATCTCCGTAAACTTAATCCCATTATTTAACAAATTAAGCAAAATTTGACGCAAGCGTAACGGATCCCCTATTAAATATTGGGGAACATCTTCAACCCGAAACAGTAACTCCAGCCCCTTTTCTTGTATCTTCGGCGCTAAAATCGTCGAGACATCATGCATCACCTGCTCTAGCTTAAAGGGAACTTCTTCCATCCGTAATTTACCCGCTTCAATTTTAGTAAAATCTAAAATATCATTGATAACCCCTAGTAAAGCTGTCGCCGATATCAAAATATTATTCAAATAACCTTGCTGTTGATTCGTTAACTTTGTATCGAGCGCCAAATGCACCATCCCAATCACCCCGTTCATCGGTGTCCGAATTTCATGACTCATCGCCGCCAAAAATGTACTCTTAGCCCGATTAGCATCCTCCGCTAACTGCCGCTCTTTTTGCGCCTGTTCCGTTGCCTGCACCAAATCAGCCGTCCGCGCCTCAACTAAATACTCCAACTGAAATTGATGATGCCGCAATAAACTTAACAAATAAATACTCAATCCAAAAACAATCGCCGAAATAACGGTAATGTTCGTCACAAAAAACGCCGTCGTTACCCCCTCGCTCAAATTCAACGCATACCGTTTCACCCAATCATCAATGAACCCTGAAAAAATCGTCAACAATAAATAAACAATTAACCATCGCTGACTCAATTTAATATCTTGAAACGTCAATGACCCCACCAACGCCAGCATCGACCACAACATCACCGCCCCACTCGATACAAATCCCCCTAATGACCATTGAAACATAAATGGTAGTAACAAACTCATCAAAACTTGGAAAAAACGCGAAACTTGGAAATTTTTAAACCAATACAAGCCGGCAAAATTAACAACGGTTAAAACGGTATACCCATAAGGAATAATAGCTGGCACATACAAACCATAAAAAAAACAGATAGTTCCCCATAAAATCCCCCCTCCTCCCATAAACAACCCCATATACACCAACAATTTATGCTCCATCCGTGCTTGCTGTGTATCCCCCTCTTGATCACCGATACTACCAATTTTGTCAAACCAATCCTTAATTCGCTTTGTTTGAGCCACTGTTGTTTGGGCCATGATTGCATCTCTTATAATCAATGATAATATTCAACTAAGTTGTTTAAGTTGTTTCACCTAAAGATTTGGGATTTTTAATTTAACAACTTCAACGCATTAAACGGCTTCTTTGCAAGATCAAATGCCAATAATAATTTAATGCACCTTGAACATTATATCATAAACAGATCAACCTCATTGTAAAAAGAATGATACTTTTTCAATACAAATTGTCTGGTAAAAAAACGAATTATGACCTCATCAAAAATCAATTTACGTGACACAATTCGCACCCCTTGGCTGTGGCTCATCATCCTCATCCCCTTTATTGAACTCGCCATCCTTTCTATCCATCGCTACCAAGGTTTTAACGCCACCTTATTCGACCTCGGCCTCATGAGCCAATCCATCTGGTCCGTCTTCGGCGACGGCGCCCCCCTCGTCTTCACCATTCACGGCGTCCCCATCAGCCGCCTCGCCCGCCACGTCGAACTCTTCTACTTCCTACTCGCCCCCATCTACGCCCTCATCCCCTCCCCAGCCACCCTCCTCGTCATTCAAGCCGCTCTCTACGCCTCGGCCGCCTGGCCCCTCTACACCATCGCCCAACGCCACCTCAACCACAAACCAATCGCCGCCCTCCTCACCATCACCTACCTCCTCTACCCCATCGCCCAAACCAGTGTCCTCTTCGGCTTCCACGGCGACACCCTCGGCATGCCCCTCCTCATCTTCGCCCTCGAAGCCGCCGACCGCCGCGCCTGGCGTACCTACACCATCTTCCTCCTCCTCGCCCTCTCCACCAAATTCTACGTCGGCGTCCCCGTCTTTGCCCTCGGCCTCACCCTCTGGTGGCAAGGGGATAAAAAAATAGGCCAACGCACCACCATCCTCGGCCTCACCTGGGCCCTCATCGCCTTCTTCCTCATCCGCCCCCTCTTCGCCCCCCCAGAAGCCGAAGCCGCCAAAGCCACCTTCGAAAGCTACCTCCTCCACTACTTCGGCGAATTCGACCTCATCCGCCACTCCCTCCCCTCCCGCGCCCTCAACCTCGCCATCATCTTCGCCCCCGCCCTCCCCCTCGCTTGGCGCGGCTACCCCTGGCTCTTACCCGCCCTCAGCATCATCGGCCCCGTCATCATCAGCACCGGCAACGGCCCCTCCTACGACTACCGCTTCCACCATTACGCCCTCGCCGTCCCCTTCCTCATGATGGCCATCATCAGCGGCACCGCCCACGCCCAACAAGCATGGCACCAACGCCCCCCCGAAAAACGCCGCTTCCTCTGGCACCTCCCCGTCGCCATCACCCTCATCATCACCATCGCCAGCAATATATTCCTCGTCGACACTCCCCTCAACCCCCTCTTCTTCACCACCAACGATGACGGTCAACGCTCCCTCAACCCCCTCACCTACCTCATCACCGACCGTGACCGTTTCACCGACCAATGGCTCCAACAACACGCCCCCGCTGACGTCCCCCTCATCGCCCACACCTCCCTCGGCCTCCACCTCGTCAACCGCCCCCAACTCTACTCCACCAACGCCCAAGACCCCATCCGCACCTTCGACCAACTCCTCCCCACCGTCGATTACGTCATCACCGACGCCTTTCCCACCTTCCCCAGCCTCAACGGCGAACGCCACACCATCGCCACCCTCCTCCAAAACCCCGATTTCCACCTCACCAACATGGAAGATGGCCTCATGCTTTGGACACGCCAACCACCCGGCCTAACCGCCTCTTACCAAATTCTCACCACCACACCCCCTGCCCCCATCACCACCATCGCCAACACCATCAACCTCCACCAAGCGACCATCATTCCCCTCGGCCCCCGCCACTTCCAAGCCAATTTCATCTGGTCCCTCGCCACCCCCCAACCCCTCACCACCAACTACATCGCTCTCACTCAAATCGGCACCCCCTACCCCCACCACATCCCCCACCTCCCCACCCTCGCCCTCTACCCCATCGAACAATGGACACCCAATCAATTCATCAGCGAAACATTTGAATTCACCCTCCCCGCTGACACCCCCAGCGGCCAATACCCCCTCACCCTCAACTGGTACAACGGCGCCGCCAACATCCCCGATAACGCCAGTCGCCTCGGCCAACCCTACCCCCTCACTACCCTCACCCTCCCCTAACCAAATAAATCCGCCAATTCATTCCCACTACCAAATAATCAACCTACCTCTCCCCCCGAATACATGACCCTTAACGCAACCAAAACCATTTCTGATACAAACTTAACTGTTGGGCATTACCGCTCTTCCCATTCGCCACCTTCAAATCAGCTAAGGGCATCTCAAACCGTCTCTGCTGACGCCGCACCAACGCCAACACCCCAAACATTGGATCCGCTTGCCCCAAATCCGTCACCCACACATCATCCCCCTCCCGCACCCCTAACCGACGATCCAGCGCCGCCACATTCGCCTCAAACGGCAAAATCAAAGCCCGATAAAGATGCTGTCGCCACGCATTAAACGCCGCTAATTCATTATCTGTCGGCACCCCCGCTAGCACCATCCGTACCGTCCAATCATTCGCCGATACCAACTTTTGCATATGCTCCGCCTGCAACGTCGCCTGCACCAAAGCCACATCCTCTTCCCGATCACGTGGCTTGCTCTTCCCAATCACCCCCATCGGCAACACATAATGTGTCCACACCTGCCCCGCCTCCTCACACGCCTGAATATAAGCCGCCGACATCTTCTGTAACGTAATACTATCCCACGCCACATGCACCGTACCCACCCGTTCATCAACCAGCACCACCCGTCCTCGCCACCCCCGCAAAGACAGACCCAATAACGGCTCCGTTATTCCCTTCTTAACCTTAACCGTTTGCCCCACGGCCAACGGCCGCGACCACCAACGCCGCTTCTTCCCCTTATCATCTTTATCACGCCGCCCCCAACGCCGCTTTTTCTTACTCTCATCATCATCATCCCCCTTACGCCACCGACCAAATCGCTTCATAATTGCTTACCCTCCAAATCCAATTTCATCCCTTCATGTGACGCTTCAAACCCTAACTGTTCATAAAAACGACGCGCTTCATCCCTTTTCTTATTCGTCGTTAACTGCACCCAACGCATCCCCCGTTCCCGCGCCCGTTCAATCGCCCACCCAAATAAAACTTTACCCAATCCCTGCCCCCGCCACCCCTTCTCGATTCGCACCCCCTCAATCTGCGCCCGCCACCCCCCTTGATATGTCAATGATGGCATATACGTCAACTGCAAGGTTCCGATAACCTCACTCCCTTGCACCATCACCATTAACTCATTATTGTCGTCCGCCACAATCGCCTCAAACGCTTCAACATAACCAACCGGTAATGGGTCACTAAACTGCTCCCGTACGCTCGCCACCGGATCATCTGCTAACATCCGTACAATCGCTTCCAAATCTCGGCGCTCGGCCACCCGCCATGAAATCCCATCTCGCTCAACCATATGCTTAAACCTCGTCCTGACACCCCGCACACAACCCAAATATCTCTAATAAATGTCCCTGAATCTCAAAACCAAACCGCTCCGCCAACGCCGCACTCATCTCATCTACCCTACACCGCTCAAACTCAATCACTAAATCACACCGTGAACAAACTAAATGATGATGATGACCCTGCTCCAAAACCACATAATGTGCCGCCCCCGTCCCCTGATACACCGGCCGTAACACCCCCAACTCCGTCAACAACTCCAACGTCCGATACACCGTCATCCGCCCAATCTTAGGCATCTTCTCCCGCACTAAATCGACCAATTTATCCGCCGTTATATGCCCCTCACTCGCCAACAACGCATCAGCAATCGCCGCCCGTGTCGCTGTCCACCGATATCCTTGTTGCCGAACAATTTCACCTAATGCTTCTACTTGCGCTTGACCCATCATCCATTTACCTTAATCTAACTATTAACTGACACGCCTATGCTCAATATTATACCCTAAATCAATCATATTCAATGCCACCAACAACAAATCTTGCCTGACACGCCAACAAAAAAAGGGTAAGCCCTTCAGCTTACCCCTTCTCTCACGTTCTCCCCACCATCTAAATAAACTTATACGCAACCTAAATCAATTGCAATCCGTAATCGTCACTGAATCCGATGCGCCCGTACTCGATGTCACTGTCACTTCCACTGGACAGTTCCCTGCCGTCCACGGCACCTCAACCGTATAAACCGCATCACGTTGTTGCATCCCTCCACCCGGCGATGCCGTTAACGTCACACCATCTTCAACACCACCATTAAACGTCGCCCGAATCCACAACTCAGAATGGGTCGCTTGAAAACGAGCCTGTGTAATAATCACAATCCCCGTCTCTTCATCCGTCGTACAATTCGAGCCATCTCCCCCTTGCAAACCACTAATAACCTGACAATAGGCCACATTCAACTGTCGTCCAACTAAGCTCAAACTAACAATAACCACAATCGCTACTAATACTAAAACCAGGGCATACTCTACTAACCCCTGCCCATCACCCTTCTCAACCAACCTCTGCCGCCATTTGTGTAACTGGCTAAACATCATCTATTACTCCTTGACTAATTGTCACCAACCAACTGATTAGCAACAAAATAATATAAACTATGAATAATAGATCATGATAACATATTCAGGAGTAATAACACAACTATTTCATACTACCGTACCACCAACCACACCCCCAATAAAATCACCGCAAACCCTAACCCCCGCGATAACGTCATCGGCTGTAATGGTGCTTCTAACCACTCAAAATGCTCTAAGACCGCTCCCGCCACAAACTGTGACGCTACTAAAATAACCAACGTTGTCACCACCCCAATCCGTGCGAAACTATAACTAATCGCTGATACAATCACCAACCCCAATATGCCCGAAAAAAAGACAAACCACGGCATCTCCGACCATGATTGCCACTGACTCCCACCACGTAACAACAAAGCTGAAAGTATCGTTATCCCCCCAATACCATAGGTAATCGCCACACTATCAAAAGTTCCCACCCGTCGATCCATAATGCCCATCAATTGGCCTTGCAACGTAATCGTAATGCCACCGATGATAGCCACCAACACCACAAATATCATTTTACCCATTAATTGCCACCTGTTCCCAATTCTAAATAATCAAGCGCCACCCACCCCTGATTACCATTACTCGATTGGACCTGTTGCCACACAAACCCATTCGCCTCGGCCTGCCCCTCCAGCAACGTAACCACCGCCTGATCCGGCAACAGTTCGATAATCTCTTGGCCACCCGGCGCATTACGCAAATACAACCCCACAATAGGGCTATTAACAACCGCCGTCCCCTCAGCAATCGTTGGCGTCCCTTCTGTCGGTGATAACGTCGCTGTTGTGGATAAAACGGCCGTTGCCGTTGGCGCCACCACCTCCGTCGCCACCGCCGGATTCGTCGGCGTCGCCGGCGGCGCCACCACCGTCGCTGTCGCCGTCGCCAATGGCGTTGCCGTTGGCTCCAAAGTTAACGTCACTTCCAACGTCGGCGTCACCATCGGCTCCGCTGTCGCCGTGACGGTTGGCACCGCCACCATCTCCTCCCCAAACCATCCCTCAACCCAACCCACCATCTGGCCCATAATCACTAATGCCAACGCCAAAACAAACAAAATACCAGCCCGCACCCAAGCCATATTCATCGCCCGCCGCGCCTCTTGCTGGGCCACACTATAAAATTGCCGTTCCACGGCTGACCTCGCCCCTAAAGCCCGTCCCACATTAATCAACGAACCTATAAAGGCAAGTAAGGCTAATAAAATAAGAATGATTCGTACCACAAATCCTATCAACGTCATTCTCCTTCTTGTCGCGCCACGGCCGCTTTCGCTTCCGCCCACAAATCTAATAAACTGTCACTGGTTTGTTCCGCCCACACCAATTCACGCGCCACCATTAACCGTTCCACTTCCCGAAAACGGCGCATAAATTTACGGTTCGCTTCCCGTAAAGCAACTTCCGCATCTAAATCAAACCATCGACACCAATTAACTAACACAAATAACATATCCCCCATCTCGGCCGCCCGCTCCACCTGCGTCGTCGCCTCACGGAACTCAGCCAACTCCTCATCAAACTTCGCCAACACCCCCTCAACGTCAGGCCAATCAAAACCAACCTTACTCGCTTTCTGCTGAATCTTTTGCGACCGCGCCAATGCCGGTAACGCTTCCGGAATATTATCCAAAACCGATTTCGCTTCTCCCATCCCCTTCTCTTCTAACTTAATCTCATCCCAATTACGTAAAACCTCATCACTATCCGCTACCTCAACTTCCCCCCACACATGCGGATGCCGTCGCTTTAACTTCGTATCAATCCCCATCAAAACATCTGTTAACGTAAATAACTCTTCTTCTTGCGCCATCTCCGTCTGCATCACAATATGATACAGTAAGTCCCCTAACTCTTCGCACAATGCATCAGGATCATCCGCATCCAATGCCGCTAAAACCTCCGCCGCCTCCTCTAACAACCCCGACCGCATACTTTGTGGCGTCTGCTCCTGATCCCACGGACAACCATCCGGACTACGCAAAATAGCCACTGTTTCCGCCAAACGAGTCAAACTACCCCCTTCAACCAATGCTGGTATATACAAACTGCTCAAATGCGCCAACAACTCACTCCGATCCAGCTCGTACAACTGTAACTGTTCAATCACTTCTTCCGCCGTCCCCGCCCCATGCACCAACACAATCGCCGACTCTTCCGGATAACAACGCATCAACGCCAACTTAAGATCCCCCGCCACTTGCCGATTATACACTTGGGCCACAATCAACGGCTGATCCGGTTGCACCGGTGGTACCGGCCAAGCCAACAAATCCAACGCATCAAAAATTTGTAACCCATCCAACCCATCATACCCTACCGCCGTCAACATCGGCTCCACAAAGCTCAAACCAGCCACCACCCGCACCGCGATACCCGCCACCTCCGCTTGCTTTTGCAACAAAGGCACCGTTGTTTCACCCATATAAGGATGACCAGGGACCGCATAAACAACTGTTTCTCCCGCCACCGCTAAATCCAGTAACCGCGCGACAATCTCGCTATACACGTCTTGAAAAGAATCCGCCGTCTCATACAGATGGTCAAAGCTAACCACCGTTGTTTCGTCAGCAAAATCAGCCACCGCCGGATGTCGCGCTGTGCGCACATACACCTTTGGTGCCGTCGTCAAGATCTGCCACGCTTCACGTGTCACACCCCAACCATCCCCCGGACCTAAACCGACAATTGTTATCGTCATCACAAACCCCCAAAGAAAAAGGCGAGCACAAAGGCTCGCCTAATAAGCCCACGTCATTTATCTCATAATGATAAATGACAACCTACTTTGCTGGCTACGACAAGACGTATTCCTCTAGACGGAACAGCAATGTAATGCAGGGCATACTTTGTCTATAATGCACAAGGCACCGGCCACAAATAACCGCTTCGCCTTGCTTATCCAGCCATTAACGTTTGGTATAGGTTGGAGCCTTACGCGCCCGTTTCAAACCTGGTTTCTTACGCTCTTTAATACGTGGGTCACGTGATAAATGACCTTTGGCCCGTAACTCGGTACGCAAAGTTTCATCATATTTTTGCAACGCACGAGCTAAGCCTAAACGAACTGCATCAGTTTGGCCGGTGACACCGCCACCATTAACCAACACCGTCACATCCATTTTGCCATTCATTTCCACATCAGTCAACGGACTCGTTAACACAATTTTATCACCAAAACGGTTGAAATAATCGTCAACTTCTTTGCCATTAACCATAAAAATGCCGCCATTAGCTGCATCTGGGTAGATACGTACCCGTGCCGTAGCCCGTTTACGTCGACCGATACCTTCGTAATACCGTTGTCCTTCTACTAATTCTTTCACGTCCTGTCTCCTACAACTCTAAGGTTTCTGGTTGTTGAGCTTGATGTGGATGCTCACTGCCAGCATAAACCTTCAATTTCTTCATCATTTGGCGACCCAATACATTTTTGGGCATCATCCCTTTCACAGCAAATTCCACAGGGCGGGTTGGATAACGGCGTAATTGATCACGCAAATTGATTTCAGTTAACCCACCAGGATACATCGAGTGACGGTAATACGTTTTATCATCCATCTTATTACCGCTCACGACAATTTTTTCCGCATTAATCACTACCACAAAATCGCCACAATCTACAGATGGGCTGAAGGTGGGCTTGTGTTTACCGCGCAAAATGTGCGCAATACGTGATGCCAACCGACCTAACGTTTGTCCTTCAGCATCAACCACAAACCATTGGCGTTCGACCTCAGCCGGTTTGGTTACATAGGTTTTCATAATCCTTTCTCCATCATGATGATGTCCATCATCTAATTATCTTCTTTATCATCATAGCCAACGGCCGTTAGCACCAAACCCTCAGGTGGTGCCGTTGCCGCCGCCCGTTGACGCGCCGCCGCTCTAAACGCAGCTTCAAACTCATCAACGCGCCACTGCCCACACCCAACAGCTTTCAAACTACCCACCAAACTCCGCACCATCCGATACAAAAACGCATTTGCCCGTACCTCAAAAAAAAGAGTCTCGTCTTTTTGTGACCAATTAGCCTCAAAAAGCTCACGAACTGTATTTGTACCCTGCGGGGGTTGGCCAAAAGTAGCAAAATCATGGGTACCCACCAAACATTTAGCCGCTTCATTCATCACTTCCACGTCTAATGGGTGGGCCACATGCCAACTGTACCGCGCTTTTAATGGCCGACGCTGCTTACCATTATAAATCGTATAACGATAAGCTCGCCATCGAGCATCAAAGCGGGGGTGAAAATCGGCGGCTACGGCCGTCACTTGTAAAACTGCTATATCTGTCGGCAAATAAGCATTTATCGCTCGCTGTAAATCTGCCGCGCTATGCGTCCAATTAAAAGAAAAGCTAACAACTTGACCAGTCGCATGTACACCGCTATCAGTTCGTCCCGCGCCAATGACTGTTACTTCTCGGCCGGCAATTCGCTTAACGCTTGCTTCCAAACGCTCTTGAATCGTTGGAATCCCTGCCGCCTGTCGTTGAAACCCTTGATACGCACTGCCGTCGTACTCAACTGTTGCCCGAAAGCGTTGTCCCGCTGTCGTCACTTCCCTTTAATCAAACTACTCAACCAACATCAACACCGCCATATCCGCGTTATCCCCTGGCCGTTTACCCAATTTAATCATACGGGTATAACCACCAGGACGATCCGCAAACCGTGGTGCAACTTCATTAAATAATTGTTGGACTACGTCAACCTCTGCCAACCAGCCATCCTCACCTTCTACATGACGGATGCGGGGCAAACGAGCCGCCGCTAAACGGCGCGCATGCACTTCATTCGCTGGGTTCGTTTGGCCTTTTGCCAAACCACGTTTTGCCAAGGTAATCATCCGCTCAGCCGCCGGGCGCAAAGCACGTGCTTTTGCTTCCGTCGTGAGCACTTTTTCATAACAAATTAAATCGGCAACTAAATTTTTCAACAACGCTTTACGATGGGCGCTATCCCGACTTAATCTACGACCGTGTACTTTATGTCGCATGGTTTATCCTCTCGTCATCTAATACGTATTAGCTTTAAGCTAATTACGCTTCTCCTTCAGGCGGTAAGAAACCTTTAACCCGAAGTTGTTCTTTTAACTCATCTAATGATTTTTCACCGAAGTTCCGAATAGCCAACATCGTCTCTTCGCCACGTTCTAACATCTCTAACATCTCACCAACTTTGGTGATGCCCGTCCGCTTCAATGAATTGAATACACGAACGCTTAAATCAAGATGTTCAATTGGCGTATCATAAACTTCGTTGGGGATCGCTTCTTCTTCTTCTTCCTCTTCAACAGGTAAGAAGCTTTCTTCACTAATCCCTGCCAATGGCCGCAAATGTTGTATCATAATTTGCGCCGATTGGGCTAATGAATCTTCAGGCTTAATCGTGCCATCCGTCCAAATCTCGAAAACGACTTTGTCATAATCAGCTACTTGCCCCACCCGTGTCTTCTCGACTTCATAGCCAACACGTGTAATCGGGCTAAAAATAGCATCCACAGGCAACTCACCAATTGGTAACCGCCCCCGCTCTTCAGCTGGGGAGTAACCACGGCCTGTCTCCACCGTCATCTCAATTTCGAGGAATGCATCATCAGAATCCACCGTGAGCAAGTACAAATCCGGGTTGACAATTTCAACTTCTGGGGGCGTCATAATATCCGCCGCCGTTACCGTACCTGCCCCGCGGACTTCTAAACGCAATCGCGCCGAATCAGTATCATGCAATTTCAACCGTAATTTCTTCAGGTTCAAAATAAATTGCATCATATCTTCGCGCACATGCGGAATGGGCGAAAACTCATGTGGTACATCCGTGACACGCACCGAGGTAATAGCAGCCCCCGGCAACGATGCCAATAAGACCCGCCGTAACGAGTTTGCTACCGTTACCCCATAACCACGTTCTAATGGCCCCAAAATAAATTGGCCATAATTACGTGACATAGCGGTACTTTCGATTTTTGGTAACACAAGGTTTGTGATAGTCACAGTTCAACACGCTCCTATTCCCCTATTCGGGGAAATGATAGTTACAGGAATATAATAAGGCGTTTTGCTGTTTGTGTCGTTGTTTTCCAACACCTCTTCCTCAACAAACACCAGACTATATTAGCGGGAATAGTACTCAACAATCAATTGCTCATTCAAGGACACGTCAATATCTTCACGGGTGGGCAATTGCAACACTTTCCCCGTCAAGCTTTCACCGTCAACAGACAACCAACCTGGTGTGCGACGATCATCAACATTTTGGCGCAACGTCTTGAAATAAAAACGACGTGTGCTCTCTGGACGCACGGAAATTGTATCCCCTGCATCAACCAATGCCGATGGCACGTTTGTTTTACGACCGTTTAACATGAAATGGCCGTGTTGCACCAATTGACGTGCTTGTGCCCGCGAATCAGCCAAACCTAAACGATAAACCACATTATCCATACGACTTTCTAACAACACTAACAAGTTAGTACCTGTCAAACCAGACGCTTGGGTAGCACGCTTGAAATAACCACTGAACTGGCGTTCAAACACCCCGTAAATACGGCGTGCTTTTTGTTTTTCACGCAACTGCAATAAGAAGTCAGACGCGCGGCCACGACGGAATTGTCCATCACGACCATGATGACCCGGCGCATAGGGGCGCCGCTCATACGAACATTTTGGTGTCATACAACGAGAGCCTTTCAAAAAGAGCTTCTCGCCTTCTCGACGACACAGCTTACAAACAGGACCTGTATATCTAGCCAATTTATAACCTCCAAATATACCTTTCAGCCAT
The DNA here is from genome assembly GCA_035459145.1 of Anaerolineae bacterium. Classification (GTDB taxonomy): domain Bacteria; phylum Chloroflexota; class Anaerolineae; order Promineifilales; family Promineifilaceae; genus DATHYN01. Next base: position 15,287 of record DATHYN010000297.1, read on the forward strand.
CGACAGGTTTACGGGCTTGGCTTCCGTACCCTTCATCCCTGACTATGACCTATACAATTAAAATGGTAACAATATGGTGAATGACAATCGCTTTATCACTCTCTCAAAGTTTCAATAAAAGAGCTCAACTGTCGTACCAAATACTTTGTTTCTTATAACTCAAGAAGCAACAAAATACCTGTAACAATCTCTTACAATTGCCAACATCCTATTATACCAGAAAAAGTGGAATAAAGCCAAATTCGCTTTATTCCACCATTTCAAAGTTTCTTTTATTAAAAACGTCTTTTTGCCACCAGTACACTCCCCCACAACCGGGCAGAGCCGTTACTGTGGCCGGCACTATCTTAAACCCGACGTTTCTTCGGTGGCCGACACCCATTGTGAGGCACTGGTGTGATATCACGAATCGATTTCACCCGCACACCCGCACTGCCCAAAGCCCGAATCGCTTGTTCACGACCTGGACCAGGACCTTTGACAATAATGTCAATCGATTGCATCCCATTATCTTTTGCCACACGCAACGCGTTTTGCGCCGCTAACCGTGCCGCATAGGGAGTACTCTTACGTGAACCTTTGAAACCAGATGTACCAGCACTAGACCAGCACAACGTATTTCCTTTTGGATCCGTAATTGTCACAATCGTATTGTTAAATGTCGCATGGATATGTACTTGCCCATGCGGCACCATCTTTTTTACTTTTTTGCGCCCAGCATTACTACTACTGCGTCTACGACCCATCTTTATTCTCCTTCATCAATCAAACTGCTGACCCTGTCGCATATTCGTCAATAAAACCAACATGCCACCAGAGCCAGACAGTCTTAAATACTATGCTATGTACCTTTACGACGCCCACGTCCAGCAACCGTCTTACGCGGCCCTTTACGTGTACGTGCATTTGTTTTTGTCCGTTGCCCATGCACCGGCAAATGCCGACGATGACGCAAACCACGGTAGCAACCAATCTCAGACAAACGTTTGATGTTCATCGCCACTTCACGTCGCAAATCACCTTCAACCGTGTAGTCAGACACCGCTTGACGCAAGTTAGTCACTTCTGCTTCTGTTAAATCTTTTACCCGTGTGTTCGGATCAATGTCCAAACCAGATAAAATGTCTTTACTTGTTTTCTGTCCAATCCCATAAATGTAGGTTAGACTCACTTCCACCCGCTTATCGCGCGGGATATCAATACCTGCAATACGAGCCATTATTCTCGTTCTCCTTTACTATCCTTGACGCTGCTTATGATTAGGATTCGTGCAAATGACTCGCACAATCCCGCGACGTTTAATAATTTTACATTTCGGGCAACGTTTCTTTACGGATGCAGACACTTTCATTTCTATTAACCTCCTGACGCTTACAACAGCGTCAAAATCTCCGGGCCATTCTCAGTCACTGCGATCGTATGCTCACAATGTGCTGTTAACCCGCCATCTTTCGCTTTTACAGTCCATTTGTCCGGCATGGTGATTACATCATGTGACCATTGTAGCACCATTGGCTCAATGGCAAACGTCATCCCCGGCCGCAGTTTTACCCCACGACGTGGACGACCATAATTTGGTACGTGTGGATCTTCATGCATAGTACGCCCTACCCCATGACCACCATAACCACGAACAACACTATAATTTCTATTTTCAACATACTGTTGGATTGCATACGAGATATCGCCAACTCGGTTGCCAACGACACATTGCTCAATGCCAACGTATAGTGACTTTTCTGTCACATCTAGCAACTCGATAACCTCGTCACTCACCGCTCCGATGCCTATGCTAAAAGCAGAGTCACCAATGAACCCCTTATACATTGTACCACAATCTACGCTTAAAAGATCACCTTCTTCCAAACGTCTTGTTTTATTAGGGATTCCATGTACTAATTCATCATTGATACAAACTGTGATGGTACTGGGAAAAGGTGGTACTGCTGGACTAAATGTATACCCTTTGAATACAGGTTTAGCATCATGCTGCTGTTGCACCTTTTCCGCAATAGCATCTAATTGAGCCGTTGTGACACCTGGTTTCGCCGCTTCACGGATCGCTTCATGCACACGGGCATTAATTCGACCCGCTTCACGCATAATTTCAATCTCCGCTTTCGACTTTAGGACAATCATGCTTGCAATCTACCCTTCAATCGCTGCCACAAGTGCTTCATAAACCGCATCAATCTCTTGTTCACCATCAATCTCTACCAACAGACCTTTATCACGATAATAATCTAGTAAAGGTGTCGTTTGATCGAAATAAACTTGAATACGGCGTTGTTGGGTCTCGACTGTATCATCATCACGTTGATACAATTCAGCCCCATCATTATCACAATGCCCCTCAGTTTTTTGGGGCGGATTAAATAGTTCATGATAGACACGACCACATTTCGGACATGTCCAGCGGCCAGCTAAACGCTTTAAAAGTACCTCTGGTTGCACATGGATATAGGGCACAACATGTATGTCACTGCCCATCTCCGCCAACAAAGCACTTAATGCCTCTGCTTGCGGGATCGTCCGTGGAAAACCGTCAAACATCGCTCCAGGAATATCTCCTAGTTTTTCTAAACGATCTTTAACCATCGCCACCGTTACTTCATCGGGAACCAATTCCCCTTTATCCATATACGTTTTTGCCAATTGTCCTAGCTCAGTTTCGTTCTTCAAGTTTTCCCGAAACAGATCGCCAGTCGCAATTTGCGGCAAACCTAACGATTTTTCTAATCGTTTGGCTTGGGTGCCTTTACCAGCCCCAGGGCCGCCCATCAAAACCACGTAACGCATTATTTTATGAACCCTTCGTAATTACGCATCAATAACTGCGATTCTAATTGGCGCATCGTGTCGATAACAACACCCACAACAATGATGAGACCAGAACCACTAATCACCAATGCACTTTGTTCGATACCATCAATCTGTGCTAAAACACCAATACCTTGCATAATACCAGGCAAAATCGAAACGATACCTAAGAAAACCGCCCCAACGAAGGTGATACGACGCACAACGGCCATGATATAATCTTCAGTCCGTTTACCAGGACGAATACCAGGAATGAAGCCACCTTGCCGCTGTAATGTTTGCGTCAAATTTTGTTGACGCACAATCACATCTGTATAGAAAAATGTAAAACCAACCACAAGGAAGAAATAAACGGTCCAGTATAAGAACCCTTCCGCTTGACCAAAGTTTTCATACACCCAATTCGCGGCCGTACCAATGAAGTTCTCATAGTTCAAGAACAAGCCTGCTAAAATGCCAGGAAAAGCCATTAACGATTGGGCAAAGATAATCGGAATCATCCCTGCCGCGTTAACTTTTAACGGCACATAGGTGCTTTGGCCTTGATAAACTTTACGTCCCCGAACACGTCGTCCATATTGAACAGGAATACGACGTTGTCCTTCCTGCACAACCACAATCACAAACACGGTCAACACCGTTAACAAAATAAATGCGGTCGTTGTAAAGAAACGAGCTTGCGTATCAGGTAATGCAAATACACCAGCCAAGTTTTGCGGTACAGCCGAAACGATACCACCAAAGATGATCAACGAAATACCTTGACCAATCCCTTTCTCCGTTATCAACTCGCCCAACCAAATTGCAAACATTGTCCCCCCAACCATCGCCATCAAGGTGGCTAATGTGGGTAACAAATCTGCTGCCGAAGCACCTGGTCGCCAAAAGTTTGGTAATAATGCTTGCACACTACCACCACCAAAAGCAGCTACCAAGTTAATTTGGCTAATCGCTTGCAAGAATGCTAACGGTACTGTCAAGTAATATGTAATCCGATTAATCCGATTACGACCAGACTCACCTTCTGATGCCCATTCTTCAAGCGTTGGTACAATTGGTGTTAACAACTGAATAATAATCGATGCGGTGATGTAAGGATAAACCCCCATCGCCATCACCGAAAAGTTGCTCACCGCCCCCCCAGACAATAAGTCTAAGAAGGCAATAATGCCATTACTTGCCGGTTGGTTAGTGAGCTGTACCCAAGCATCTAAATCAACACCAGGCACAGGAATATTGGCTACCAAGCGGTAGATCATCAAGAATCCCAACGTATACATAATACGTCGGCGAAGATCTGGCAAGCTAAGGGCAGCACGTACAGATTCTATCATTAGATATATCCTCCCACGCGCCTAGCTTAGCGCGAGCTTTTCGATTGTGCCACCTGCATCTTCAATTTTTTGCTTGGCCGAGGCTGAGAAGCGGTGCGCTTTAATATTTAAAGCGACATCTAATTCGCCATCACCCAAAATAACCACTGGATCTGTCTCTTTTTTAAGCAGACCCGCAATTACTAAAACTTCAGGTGTAATTTCCGTACCAGCATCAAACTCGAATTCAGCCAAAAGACCCACATTAACAGGTGTATAGTACACTTTGTTAATGTTAGTAAAGCCTCGTTTGTACGGCAAACGCCGCGCTAAAGGCAACTGACCACCTTCAAAATAAATACCTTTACCCCCACCACTACGCGCGTTCTGACCCTTGGTACCACGGCCAGCAGTTTTGCCCTGCCCTGCCGCAATACCACGACCCACTCGCTTGCGCTTTTTCGTCGAACCTGGTGTTGGACGCAGATCGTGTAATTTCATTTTACTTTACCTCTTCAAAATCAACTAAATGTTTTACTTTATGTAACATACCACGAATCACGGCCGTGTCATTATGCTCGACCGTTTGACCCAATTTACGCAAGCCTAGCGCGCGAATTGTGCCTTTCTGGCTCTTGTTGTACCCAATAGCACTTTTCCGATAGGTAACACGTAATTTCTTGGACATTATTTACGACTCCAAAACGGGGCTACATCATTCAAGTCCTTGCCTCGAATCGCAGCTTCCTCTTTCATATCTTTCATCTGTTCTAAGCCGTCAATAGTCGCTTTAATTACGTTCAAGACGTTTGCACTACCCAATGACTTAGACAAAATATCTTTATAACCAGCCGCTTCAATAACGGCACGAACACCACCACCAGCGATAACACCGGTACCAGGCGATGCTGGTTTTAACAATACACGCGCCGCTGTATGACGGCCAATCACTTCGTGAGGCACAGTTGTCCCCACCATTGGTACTGGCTTCATGGCCTTGCGCGCTGCATCAACCGCTTTACGAATCGCATCAGGAACAGTCCGAGCTTTGCCCATTCCATAACCAACGGTTCCTTTGTTGTCACCAACAACGACCGTCACTCGGAAGGCAAACCGACGACCACCTTTGATTACTTTCGCTACGCGGGTAATGTCAATTATACGCTCATCAAACTCTTGCTCTTTCTTCCGAAAGTTGTTATTTTGTCGTCTTTGACCCATTATGTTCTCCTAAAACTTAAGGCCACCCTCGCGAGCTGCATCAGCCAAAGCTTTAATTCGACCATGGTACAAATAACCACCACGATCAAATACTACTTCAGTAATGCCTTTCGCTAAGGCGCGTTCAGCTACCAGTTTACCAACAGCCGCTGCTTGTTCTTTCTTCGATTTCCCCGTCATCTCATCAGTTATACCCGCCTCAATCGTTGAAGCCGAAACCAATGTATGACCAGCTAAATCGTCGATAACTTGTACATAAATTGCATTAATACTACGAAACACGTTTAATCGTGGCCGTTCCGGCGTCCCTGATAAGCGACGACGAATACGGGCATGGCGACGTTTACGTGCTAACACTTTTTTAGTCGGCATATCTCACCTTTTATCCTCTATTATACCTTACCAGCTTTACCAGCTTTGCGGCGGATAACTTCACCATCATACCGAATACCTTTACCTTTATACGGTTCAGGTGGACGGGTCTTACGAATACGGGCCGAGATTTCACCTACTAACTGTTTATCAATCCCATGCACAATAATCGTCTTACCCCGATCTTCGACGGCGAAGGACATCCCTTCGTCAGGTACAAATTCAACCGGGTGGGAATAGCCCACTTGCAAAACCAATGTCGAACCAGACATCTCTGCCCGATAACCAACACCTTCAACACGTAACTTCTTAGTAAAGCCTTCGCTTAAACCAGTTACCATATTGTTAATCAACGAACGGGTCAAACCATGTAACTCACGATGTTCCCGTGACTCACTTGCTCGTTTGACTTCTAATATATTACCGTTCACTTCAATGCTCATCCCACTATTAAAAGTTTGGGATAAATCCCCTTTTTTACTTTTAACTGATACGGTTGAACCTTCTATTTTTACTTCAACACCAGCAGGAATTTCTACTGGTTGTTTACCAATACGTGACATGTGTAACCTCCTACCAGACCTTACACAAGACTTCCCCGCCGACACCTTTCATACGTGCCTGCTGGCCAGTCATAACCCCTTGCGAGGTGGTCAAGATAGCAATACCCATACCACTCAATACCCAAGGAATCTCTTTTTTACCTACATAAATACGACGTCCTGGCTTGCTTATCCGCTTCAATTCAGTAATAACTGAACGGCGGCTACGGCGATCACCCACATAGCGTAATTTCAAACGCAATACTGGCTGTGGGTTCTCCGGCAACACTTGAAAGGACTCAATATAACCTTCATTTTTTAATACTTGCGCAATAGCTTCTTTCATCGTTGAATGCGGCATAGCAACAGATTGATGTTGCCGTATTTTTGCATTACGAATCCGTGTAAGCATATCAGCAATTGGATCACTCATCGTCATAGCTTACTTACCTCTACCAACTTGATTTAACAACGCCAGGGATTTTACCCGCTAACGCTTGCTCACGGAAACAAATCCGACACAATCCGAAACGGCGCATATAGCCCCGCGGCCGGCCACACGTCTTCCCCGAACGGGGATCAACATATTGACAACGATTACGAACACGCCCACGGTATTTACGCTTTGATTCACGGGCAGTCATTGACTTCTTAGCCATAATCTATCTCCTCTACGCAGCTTCTAAGTCGCGCTTAAACGGCATGCCCATTAAGGTCAATAAGCGTCGACCTTCTTCATCATTTTGGGCTGTCGTTACAATTGTTACTTCCATACCCCGAATTTTATCAATCTTATCATAATCGATTTCGGGGAAAATTAACTGCTCCCGCAAACCGAGGGTATAGTTACCTCGACCATCAAATGAATCAGGGGAAATCCCTTGAAAATCACGTGTCCGAGGCAATGCCACATGAATTAACCGAGTCAAAAAGCTCCACATACGCTCTTTGCGCAATGTCACCTTCACCCCAATCGCCCGCCCTTCACGCAGTTTAAACCCTGCAATAGACGTTTTAGCCTTGGTAATGACTGGTTTTTGACCGGTAATGAGCGTAATGTCATTAACCGTAAAATCGATGGCTTTAGCATTATCTAATGCTTCACCAACCCCAACATTCACCACAACTTTAGTGATTTGAGGTACTTGCATTGGGTTGAACCCAAATTCTTTAATAAGAGTTGGTATAACTTCTTCTTTATACAACTCTGGAAGTGGCTTAAATGCCATGTTACTTACCTCCATGTCGAGTGGCAGACTCACTACACAACCCACAGCCAAGTGGGCTATGGTTGGTGGCCTGGCTCACCATGGTCATTTTTCTTAAAATGACTATTCTAAATCGTTACCACTGCGTTTTGAAAAACGAATCCGTTCTCCATTCTCGCCGCGGCGAACACCAACGCGTGTCGGACGATCCGTATCCGGACAAACCAACATCACGTTTGAAACATTAATCGGGGCTTCAAACTCAATAATACCACCTTGAGTCTGACTACCGCCACCAGTCGCCCGTGGTTTTTGATGCTTTTTCACCACGTTTACACCGGAAACAACTACACGGTTTTCTTTAGGGATAACCCGTTGCACTTCGCCACGGAGCCCTTTATCATTACCGGCAATTACTTCAACGATATCACCTTTTTTAATACGCATAATTCCTATCCTCCCTTAGCCTATAGCACTTCTGGAGCTAAGGACAAAATGCGGCTAAATCCACGTTCACGTAATTCACGTGCTACTGGCCCAAATATACGGGTCCCAACAGGATTTTTTGCTTCGCTATCTAAAATAACGGCCGCATTATCATCAAAGCGAATGTAGCTACCATCTTCGCGACGGAACTCTTTCTTTGTCCGCACAATAACAGCTTTCACCACACTGCTCTTCTTTACATTCGAGTTGGGGACAGCTTTCTTCACTGTCGCCACAACCACATCGCCAACGCCTCCATAATGACGCACTGACCCACCTAATACTTGGATGACCAGTAATTCACGCGCCCCAGAGTTATCAGCAACACTTAAACGACTCTCTTTTTGAATCATGTCACCTCTCCTATTGGGCCCGTTCCACAATCGTCATGACGGACCAACGTTTATGTCGGCTCATTGGCTTCGTTTCAATAATTTGAACCCGATCACCAACACGACATTCATTATTTTCATCATGCGCTTTATATTTGCGGACGATTTTCAATACTTTGCCATATAAACGGTGGCGTTTCAAAGTGCTCACCGATACGACAACGGTTTTATCCATTTTATCACTGGTAACCACACCAGTTAATTTCTTGCGTTGTTCTCTCATCGTTCTTTACCCTACAACCTCGTACTTCAGCACGCGGTTACGCGCCCGCCCACGTTGGCGGCGAGTGCCTTTGGGCTGTGCCACGTTTAAATCAACATGTGCTTGAGCAACATTCTTACCGTCTTTATCCACAAACTGGACCACCCAGGCACTTTCTTCATAATCAAACCGCGTGTCAGCATGCCAATCAACACCGCTCAACGCTTTCGCAATTTCAGGTTGTTGTGTGGCCGCATTCGTGGCTAAACCACGCATGTGCAACACAGTCTCAAATTGCGCAATCTCGCGTTGTACCCGTTTCAACTGCGATGGGTCATCTAAACGAGTCATCGCTTGTTGGAAACGGAGATTGAACATCTCACCACGCGCTTCTTCTAACATCTCAGCGATTTTGTCGTCGCTTAATCCACGTAGTTCTACAATATTTGCCATAATTACTTACCATCCCGCGTCACAATTTGGGTTTTAATTGGCAATTTATAGCTTGCCCGACGTAATGCCTCTTTGGCCACATCTTCAGGCACACCGGCGATTTCAAACATAATCCGCCCAGGTTTTACCACTGCTACCCATCGATCAACAGACCCTTTACCTTTCCCCATCCGCGTTTCCGCAGGTTTTGCCGTTACTGGCTTGTCAGGAAAGATACGAATCCAATTCTTACCACGGCGGCGCATATGACGCACAATCGCCCGCCGCACTGCTTCAATTTGCCGACTTGAAATCCAAGCCGGCTCTAACGCTTGCAAACCATAATCACCGTTCAGTAATTCATAGCCGCCTTTCGTCATGCCGCGCATACGACCACGAAACTGTTTACGATGTTTTACACGTTTAGGCATTAACATAAGCCTTACTCCGTTGCTAAAAGGTGTTTAAACCTATTTTTACTCACTAATATAAACATCTGTGGCTTCGACGCGTTTCGGCAATACTTCGCCTTTATAAATCCACACGCGCACACCAATTCGACCAAATGTGGTCAATGCTTCTGCAAACCCATAATCTAAGTTTGCACGAATCGTGTTACGTGGCACACGTCCTTCCCACAGCTTTTCTTTCCGCGCCATTTCTGAACCGCCTAAACGGCCGCTCGCCTCAATCCGAATACCTTGCGCCCCTTGACGCATCGCTTGCGAAATCGCTCGCTTCATGGCTCGGCTATGAGAAATACGACGCTCTAATTGACCGGTAATATTCTCGGCCACCAACTGGGCATCTAAGTCCGGTTGCGTAATTTCTTCAACCTCAACTTTAACCACTTTGCCGGTGAAATTTTTTAACGTTGTCCGCAACTCTTTAACTGTGCCACCTTTCCGACCAATAACCACACCTGGTTTTGCCGTCCAAATGACAACTTGCAATTGATTCGGGAACCGTTCTACTTCAATTTTCGAAATTGACGCTTGTGGCAATTTCTTGTGAATTAAACGGCGCACTGCAAAATCTTCATGTAACAATTCACGATATCGCGACCCTTCTGCAAACCAGCGCGTATCCCAGTCACGAATGGTCTTCAAACGAAATCCTATCGGATGTACTTTACGTCCCAAGGTTTTTCTCCTTCCTAAATATGCTCGGCTATTAATTACGACCTAGTCGTAATAAACCGCCTCACGCTCAGCCAAATAAACGGTAATGTGCGACGAACGGTTAATAATCGGTTTGAACCGCCCACGGCCGCCAAAACGACCCCCATACGGACGCAACCGATTACGTGGCCCATCATCGGCAAATATACGACTCACATATAAATCGTTAGCCTCTAAACCGAAGTTTTGCTCCGCATTCGCTACTGCTGATTGAATTAATTTAAACACTGGCTCGGCCGCCCGATTAGGCATAAACCGTAATTTATCCAATGCCTCTTTTGCGTCTAATCCACGTACCTCATCCACCACTAAACGAACTTTTTGTGGTGAAATTGCCACGTGACGCGCTATCGCTCGTACTTCAAATACATCAGCCATTTCGCTTACCGTCCCTTCTTCTCAGATTTCTTAATATGACCACGGAACGTACGCGTTGGCGCAAATTCGCCTAACTTATGCCCTACCATATTTTCCGTAACATATATCGGAATATGACGGCGACCATCGTACACACCAATCGTATGTCCCACCATCTGGGGAAATATCGTGCTCGTCCGTGACCAAGTCCGGATCACTTGCTTGCGCCCAGACTCATTCATTTTTTCTACCTTTGCCAATAACTTTGGATCTATAAATGGACCCTTCTTTAATGACCGTGACATACATTCACCTCCTAACGGCGTTTCTTAGAGCGACGACGGAAAATCATATTGTCCGTCCGCTTATTACGGCGTGTCTTACGACCCAATGCAGGTTGCCCCCATGGGGTTTTCGGTGCCGCCATACCAACTGGCGAACGCCCTTCACCACCACCATGCGGATGGTCGTTCGGATTCATCGCCGAACCACGCACCGTCGGACGTACACCCCGATGACGCTTACGACCAGCTTTACCTAATTTCACATTGCCATGTTCCACATTGCCAACTTGCCCAATTGTGGCCAAGCAACCTTTTGGAATATAACGCTCTTCCCCTGATGGTAACCGTACCATCACATATTGGGGATGATCTTTCGATAATAATTGCGCTGACGTACCCGCCGCGCGTACCACCTGTCCACCACGCCCTTCTTGCAATTCAATGTTGTGTACTAATGTACCCAACGGAATCTCTTGCAAGGTCATCGTGTTACCAGGACGGATTTCAGCGTCAGAACCGCTCATTACCGTATCCCCAACATGCAAACCCAATGGGCAAATGATGTATCGTTTGCTCCCATCTGCGTATATCAATAACGCAATGCGGGCTGAACGATTAGGATCATATTCAATTGAGGCTACACGTGCGGGAACATCAAATTTGTCACGCTTGAAGTCTATCTGGCGATAGCGACGCTTGTGTCCCCCACCCCGGTGACGAATTGTGATTTTGCCTCGGCTATTACGCCCGCCCCGCTTGCGCATACCACGCACAAGGGAACGTTCTGGCACTGTATGTGTGATTTCTTCAAATGTCTGACCGCTCATATCACGGCGGCCAGGCGACGTTGGTTTAAATACTTTAATTGGCATATTGCCTCCAGAGACGGATAACTAGATCTTGCCTGAGCAGGAACAGAACCCCACTCATTTGAAACCCTCATCCCTGCTCAAACAGTTAAATCTAAGCTAAGTTAAACTTTCTCCACTCAGTGTTTTTACAAGATCTTCTACAAAAAACAATGTGTAATCATTTCCACTTACATCTTACGATGTATTTATTACACACCTTCAAAAATTGAAATACTCCCCGATTCCAAGGTCACGATCGCCTTTTTCCAACCTGGCTTACGTACCGATACACGCCGTTGTCGACGCGCCCGTTTCGCAGGCATATTGGCAATCCGCACCTTAGCTACCACAGCTTCCGGCCATGCTAATTGAATCGCTTGTTTAATTTGAATCTTATTAGCATTCGGGTGTACCGCAAACGTATATTGGCCTAAATCAGATGCCAATATGTTCGATTTCTCGGTAATAATTGGCCGGCGAATAATGTCACGCCAATGAATTTTCATGATTATTCCTCCTCTGCCTCAAATGTTTCTACACTGAGGAAGCTATTTAACGCTTCTAATGTAGCTACCGGCATAATCAGCTTATCATGAGCCAACAAATCACGTACATTAACGTAACTCGCCAACAATGCTTTCACATCAGGCAAATTGCGAGCCGCCCGTTGTACCGATGTATCAGCGTCTGGAATTAATACCAAAGCGCTGTTATCACCAGCCACAGCCTTGCGCACAGCTACAATCTCTTTCGTTTTTGCTTCGCTTAAGCTCAGCTCATCCAACAAAATAATGTCGCCTTCTTGCGCTTTCACCGATAAAGCAGACCGTACCGCTGCCCGCCGCATTTTACGCGGCATATTTTTACTATAATCGCGCGGTAATGGGCCGTGTGCCACACCACCACCAACAAAAATAGGTGCACGGCGACTACCATGACGTGCCCGCCCCGTACCTTTTTGCCGATACATCTTTGCCGTCGTCCGGTTAATCTCTGAACGACCTTTTGCTTTGTGCGTCCCTTGACGACTATTCGCCATTTGACGAACAACTGCTTGATGCATCAAGCCTACATTAATCTTTGCTTCGAAGATGTCTGCTGGCAAACTTGTTTGCCCCACTTCATCTCCATTCATATTTACAATAGTCACATCCATGATGACACCTCCGTTAGCTCTTGGCCGCATCTTTGATGATAACCAAGCCACCTTTTGCTCCAGGCACTGCGCCTTTGATAGCAATTAAGTTCCGCTCGGCATCAATACGCACAACTTCGAGGTTTTGTACGGTAACGCGTTCGTTACCCATCCGACCAGCCATACGCATACCTTTAAACACTCGGCCCACAGAAGACGTCCCACCAATCGAACCCGGGGCACGCCACCGATCAGATTGACCATGCGTCTTTGGACCGCCACGAAAACCATGTCGTTTCACTACACCAGCAAAACCACGACCTTTGCTAATACCCGAAACATCAATCTTGTCACCATTTTCAAACTGCTCAACCGTTAACGCTTGACCCAGTTCATACTCACCGGCTGATTGTGTCCGAAACTCACGCAAATGACGCACTGGCGGAATGCCCGTGTTTTCTTTGCGATTTGGGTGTTTCCCATCTGCTTTCAATAAACCTAAGTGACCACGTTGCCCTTTGGACAAACGTCGTTCTTTTTGTTCTAAAAAGCCAACTTGAATGGCATTGTAACCATCCGTATCATCTGTTTTGACTTGAGTGACATAACACGGGCCAGCTTGGACTAACGTCACCGGAATGGCGTAACCGTCGTCCGTTAAAACCTGTGTCATACCCACTTTTATGCCTAGTAAACCTTTCATTACTTATCTCCCGGGACTGTCAACCACCAGGCTTGTGTTGCATCATCCCTACTAAAATTAGATTTGGATTTCAATATCCACACCAGCTGGTAAATTCAACCGCATCAAGGTGTCAATTGTCTTCGCATCAGGATTGATGACATCAATTAACCGTTTGTGCGTCCGAATCTCAAAATGCTCGTGTGAATCTTTATCAATAAAGGTACTCCGACGAACAGTAAAGCGTTCAATGCGCGTCGGCAAGGGCACCGGCCCTAATACGCGTGCACCTGTCCGCTCTGCTGTCCCTACAATCCGCTTTGCTGATTGATCGAGAACCCGATGGTCATATGCTTTTAACCGAATTCGTAGTTTTTGAGCCATACTTGCCGCCTTAACCTACAAAAGAAAGGGTAACCTACTATAGGGTTACCCTTTCGAAAAAAATATTACTCAAGAATTTTGGTGATAACACCAGCGCCAACAGTCAAACCACCTTCGCGAATCGCGAAGCGGCTACCTTCTTCCAACGCCACTGGCATAATCAATTCCACTTCCATATTCACGCTGTCACCAGGCATCACCATCT
>DATHYN010000298.1:0-30293 GCA_035459145.1 Anaerolineae bacterium
CCTCGCCTCTCCCCCCACCAATACCCACCCACACCCGCTAACAACAACGCCACCACCGTAATCCCCCAACTCAACTGCCGCGCCCCTGTCGTCTCAAAAGAGACCACCACCAGATGCTCACCCGCCGTCAACGGCACCACAATGAACCCTTCCGGCCGCCCTAAATCCGTCTCCACCAACTCCCCATCCACCCGCACTTCCCAACCTGGAAAATCAAAAATAAACAACCGTAACGCCCAATCTTCCTCACTCCTGACCCGAATCTCTTTATGCAACGAATTAATATGCGCCGTGTCAACTTCTACACCAGCAGGCACAGCCGCATAATTCACCGGATCAAGCGGTTCACCCGCTAACAAAGATTTCGCCAACTGAACCACAGAGTACGGCACCAACTCCACCGTCGCCGGTACAAAATCAGCCGTTGATGTCGTCCCCAACCAACGTCCACGAAACTCAATATCAAAAACTTGTCCCGTATCCACCGGCCCAAAATCAGCCGGCCACGGTGAGGCTTGACTCGCTGGCCAGCCTAAAATCATCGGCAACGCCACCCCTGCTAAAGCCAGCCAACGACCCCGCTCGGCCCCCAACCACGCCCCCACCTCCGCCACCCCCGCCCCCGCGAGGAGACCGAGGATAACGGCCGTTGCCCCCAACAACCGCCACGGAAACTGCAAAAACGGCAACACCGGCACCCACTCCCACACCGGCGCACTCACCGCCGACATCAAAAATAACAACCCCGCCCCCGCCATCACCAAAAAGCTCAAAAACCACCACTTCCCCCGCCACCAACTACCCTTCTCCGCTAACCACCCCCGCCGCCCCTGCCACAACCACACCCCAACCCCCATCAACGCCCCTAACCACGCCGCCAATCCCAAACTAAAATGAAATTCTGGCTCCGTCGCCCGCCAATCCAGCCGCGCCCACGGCCGCAACAACTCCCCCACACTCAAAAAGTGGGTCCGAAAATCAAAATTATCCCCTTCTCCAATCAATGTATTCAAATTAATCGCATTCCGCTCCAACGCCACCGGCCCCCAAAAAAACGCCGACACCCCAATCCCTAACCCAAACGCAGCCAACATCAACCAATTTTCCCGCCGCCGCTCCGCCACTAACGACCATACCAACCACGCCAACAACAATCCACACGAAACCATCGTCATTAAATTATGCGCCAATGCCACCGCCGCCACACTCAACACCACCCCCCACCAACGCCCCATCGTCACTCGCGCCTGCCCCCTCTGCAACAACCACCAACTAAACGGCAACAACCCTAACGCAAACGACTCGGCTAACACCCCACGTGCATGAGGGTCAATATACTGAATGTACGGTGCATACAAAAAAGTCGCCGCTGCCACATACCCCGCCGGCCGCCCCCAATTATCACGTCCCAACCCATACATCCCGGCCGCCCCCAACCCCAACCCCAGCACAAATACAAATTTGACCCCCTCCACCGCATTCATACCCGGCAACAACGCCACCGGCAAACCCGCATAATAACTCAACGGCGCATAATAATTAAATATCGGATACCCATACCCCATATAAAAATTCGGCGCCCAACGTGGATACCAAATCCCCTCCCGCACCAATCGCTCCAACTCCGCCAACCGAAAAATATGCAGTTCCGCATCCGTCTCCTGCGGCAAATCAGCTCGGCTCAAAAACGGCCACACGGCCACCACCAAAATTAACCCCAACAGTAGCCACTCATTTCCAATATTCTTTTCCCACCAACGCCGCAAATTTCTGATCATGTCCATTCATAAACAAGCCAGGCTGTTTCCAGCCTGGCTTCATTAACACTCATTTAAATAGTAGCTATCGTCACATGTTCAATCCCGCTCAGGCGAGAATAACAAGACCAAAGCCTTGTCTAAACAATAAAGTCAACCACTTCTTCTGGATGCTTCGCTACGCGCACACCGGCCGCTTCTAATGCTTCAATTTTGCCTTCAGCCGAGCCAGATTTGCCTTCTACAATCGCTCCCGCATGACCCATCGTCCGCCCCGGAGGCGCCGTCCGACCAGCAATGAAGCTAACCACCGGCTTGCTCATATATTCAGCAATATACGCCGCTGCTTTCTCTTCATCATTACCCCCGATTTCACCAATCATGACCACTTTCTCCGTCTCTGGATCTTCTTCAAACATCTTCAAGACATCGATAAAGTTCGTCCCATTAATTGGATCACCACCGATACCAACACAAGTCGTTTGCCCAATCCCTTTATTGGTCAAGGCATAAACCACTTCGTAAGTCAATGTACCACTACGTGATACCACCCCAATCGGCCCCGGCGTCACAATCGAACCTGGAATAATACCAACTTTCGCTTGTTCTGGCGTAATCAAACCAGGGCAGTTTGGCCCAACCAAACGCGCCCCTTTCCGATCAACATACGCCCGAACTTTAATCATATCCAAAACAGGAATATGCTCGGTCAAGCAGATAATCAACGGAATACCAGAATCAACCGCTTCGTAAATCGCGTCAGGCGCAAAACGGGCGGGCACCATAATCAAAGAACAGTTCGCCTCAGTCGCTTCAACCGCTTTTTTGACGGTGTTAAACACAGGCACTTTCTCTACCCACTCACCACCTTTACCAGGGGTAACACCAGCCACGACACTTGTGCCGTAAGCTAACATATGTTGGGTGTGAAAAACACCTTGACGACCAGTAATACCTTGCACAACTACACGTGTGTTTTTATCAACTAAAATACTCATTATTTTTCTCTCCTAGCTCGCTTTTTGTGCCCGATATCGTTCCGCTGCCGCCACGGCCTTCTCCGCCGCACCCGTCAACAAAGTCGCCGTTTCCATATCAGCCTCGGCCAAAATTTTCATACCTTCTTCCGCATTCGTCCCTAACAAACGAATGACCATCGGCACGTCCGTATCAATACTTTCCAACGCAGTCACAATACCACGCGCCACTTCATCACCACGGACAATACCACCAAAAATGTTGAACAAAATCGCATTCACATTAGGATCAGAGAGAATGATTTTTAACGCCGCGGTTACACCCTCGGCCGTCGCCCCACCACCAATATCCAAGAAATTAGCCGGCTCACCACCATACAATTTGATAATATCCATCGTCGCCATCGCTAAACCAGCCCCATTGACCATACAGCCAATCTCGCCGTCTAACTGAATATAGCTCAACCCATTGGCCCGTGCTTCCCGTTCCGATGGCGTTTCTTCAGCCACATCCCGTTTCTCGGTCAATTCCGGATGACGCCCTAAAGCACTATCATCAATCGACATCTTGCCATCAACCGCCAACAGTTTACCTTCACCCGTAATCACTAACGGATTAATTTCGGTCAAAGATGCATCATTAGCCATAAAACATTGGTACAAACCGGTGGCAATTTTATGAAAATCGCGCCATAAGTTACGGGGCAACTCCATCGCATTAGCCACATAGGTGGTTTGGTAACTGCGCAAACCTAAATCAGGGTCGATATGGACTTTAATAATCTTTTCTGGCGTTTTATCCGCCACTTCTTCAATGTCCATACCACCAGCCGCCGATGCCATTAACATCGGCCGCCGTGCGCCACGATCAATTAAAATTGCTAAATAAATCTCTTGATCAATACCTGGCGCTTGTTGATCAATTAAAACTTTATGAACGGTGAACCCTTTAATATCCATACCGAGGATATCACTGGCATGGCTTTCCGCCGTATCAACATCATTGGCCAATTTAACCCCCCCAGCCTTACCGCGACCACCGGTCAAGACTTGTGCTTTAACCACAACTTTGCCGCCTAATTCGCGGGCAATCGTCCGCGCCTGAGCTGGTGTTGTGGCCACATCCCCATTAGGAATGGGCACCCCAAATTGGGAAAACAATCTTTTCGCTTGATATTCGTGTAAATTCACGCGAGACTCCTTTAAACAAATTAGTGGGATTCTACAATACAATCACGTCACAATCACATTGTCCTATAACCTTAGGGCGTCATAGGGGAATTGCTTCTTTTATCAATGTCATCGCTTTTTTAATATTACATCTTTGGAATAAGCGTGGGGGCATCGGCCGTTGGCCGCCACCACGTTCCTGTGAATTATATCACGATCTAATAGGAAGGGCGACAAACGTTTAGAAAACGTTGACAATATTTAGTTGAATCCACTTAATAGACTGTAACCTAAATAACCCAGAACGCTCTCATTACCCGCGCACGCGGGCATCCACTTATAATCTAATAGCATGTAGAACTTCCCACTCTAGATTATTTCCGTAGCGAAGTTTTGGCCGTCTTCTCCCTAACAAAACCACCAATCTTAAACAGCAAAAAGGCCCCTTACGGAACCTTTTTGCACTCACTTATTTATCGCTACGGGCAAAATCTGCCCATATTTTTACATTAATTACAGTTGCTCGCCACGCTGTCATGCACCTCTTGAATCACATCGTGCCAATCAAACTCTTCATTATCACTGAAGTAATAGAAGGTCGCCCCGTTAGGCATCATCGCAATCGTAATCCCACCATAACCAGACATAAAGGGTACCCAGAAGTTGCAACTATAATTGCCATTAGCACTACTAAACTCTAATGCCCAGAAACCATTGTTGTAGTAATAATCATAGGCCGTGCTCGTTGTTTGCAAACCACGATCCGCTGGATTCTGTTGCATCGTCGCCGCCAACATTACTGGATCCAATATCTGCGTACCACCAATCTTGCCATCATCATTGTTCAACAACGTTACCACTTTAGCCACATCATCTTGCAACCACCACAAACCATACCCACCAAATGGTTGACCTTGCCAATTGTTATCCGAGGTACGCAACGTCGTGTACATCCCTGGGCTTACATTAAGCGGTTCCAAAATCTCAGCTACAACATAATCATAGATATCTGCATTGCTACCTTGCACCCCTTGAATATAGTTTTGCAACGCCGTCGTCAATATAAATGTATCCGATGTCCGATAAACCCATTGTGTCCCTGGCGCCACTCGATTAGGCCAATCTAAAGCGAGGCTAATCTTGCTGGCGAAACTTTCAGCCAAGAAGAAATCTTCCATTGCGAAACTACCCTCATCCCGCATATAGTGGGAGAATCGATAGTTGCCTGTCGCCATGTCACCTGTGTTATTGAAGGTCACATTACTCCAGTCACCTGTACTCGAAGACGTTTGCGAAACATAATCTTTAATCAAGAAGTTCTCTGAATTAACACCATATTGCTGATTAACCCGCATCATCGCTGTATTCGGGAAAATCGATTTAGCTGTCGAATACGACGGCAACCGCATCCAATCACAATAAGCATAATCCCCATATCGCGTCTCACAACCAGCTATATAGTTTGTGCCGTTGAAAACCAAACCAAATGTCGTCAAATGCTCCGCCGTAATCCCACTCGTAAATGGCGCCAAATTAGTCCCGGGATAATCAACGGGTAACTCATTAATCGATTTCGTCGGGAACCGTTGCGACAATTCAGTGGCAAAATCCGCTTTGATTTGGGCGCTACCACTCACATTACCCGCTTGATACGTGGCATCAAGCAAACCCCAGAAATCACCTTTGAAATAAACACATGTTTCTTGTGTGATTTGATAATGAACATTAGACACCGATGTATTGTTGAACAAAAATGTCATCGTCCCATTATGTACACAGTTAGAATTGCGTTGCGATAAAACAAAGGGGAAGGATGCCCGCGAATAACCATTATCATTACCTTCCGACCAAACACGACCTGGCTCTAAAATGTAGTTCCAGTAAGGATGGCTTGTATTTATCAAACCACGTTGTACCGGAATAAGATAATCACCATCTTGCACAAACTCAAAGTTAAACTCTGGCAAATGCAACCGTGCTGAGTCCAAATCATAATTATAATCATCACGCACTTTCGTGAATTGGCCGCTCGTCGCTTCATTATTTAATTGCAACGAACCTTCAAATGTATGTAAGGGTGCCCCTGCCCCTGCTGGCATTCCTACCGCATTATCATCTAATGGTGTTCCCGATTCTGGCCCAGACATTAAATAGCTATAGGTCAACACCGTCCGGCCGTTAGGATCTGGGGTTGGGCTAGGGCTTGGAGTTGGGCTAGGGCTTGGGGTTGGTGTAGGACCAGTTGGTGTATTTGTTGGGGTTGGTGTAGGGCCAGTTGGTGTGCTTGTCGCCGTTGGTTGCGGTGTGTTTGTTGGGTTACCACCACCCCCACCAGTGCCGGATACGGTTGTATTTTCGGCGTAACAATAATCTCCCACGGCATTCCCCGCCACTCGATAACGAAGTTTAAAGTTGGGATTGTTATCAGCACTACTAGATAAACTAACAGTCCCTGACCGGTATACCATATCATCGTCACCATCCGTCAAAGAAACAATCGCCGTCCATCCCGATCCCGTATCAACCTCGACATAGCAAAAATCACCCGTCTCTAATGATTGGGCGGCCATATTCCAACTAACTTGAATTCCCGTATAACCAGTCGTATCAATTGTACGCCAAATCTCTCCCGTTTCCTTCAAACGCGCACAATCAGGAGCAATACAAGGGGAATTATCTTGATACACATTCCCTGTAGCATTCCAACCAGCATATCCATCATTAAAATCATCAAAAAAGATTTGGGCTGCTTCAACTGCACTGGTATTCGCTAACCCAACAAGAATTAGAAATAGGATTACAAAAAGAGGAACAACTGTTTGCTGTAAGGCACGCATAATAAAGTCTCCATAGTATGAAAGATACTGGCTTTTTAGATTTCAAATTGGTAGGGGTAATATTCTACACACCTTTATTATCTCATAATTGTTGCCTAAGTTAAATAGCCCTTTAGTCCATATGTTAGGCATAAAATGTAATTTAGGTTACAATAATGGTGTTAATTATAGTAACAATGTTGTGTTCTACGTTGCGGGAGATACTAGATGAAAAACTATTGGTCACAAGCCTCCTTACGGACCAAATTAACATTTATATTAGTACTTGTCAGTACTTTTTCTATTTTAATCGTTGCCGTTATCACCAATATCGTTGCATCGAATTCATTACAAGAACAACTTGAAAACAATTTCAATAGTTTAGCCACAGCCCAAGCTGGCGCCGCTGGCGATCTAATTGCACAAGAATTAAACGCTCTGCGCGCCCTTAGTCTTAACCGCGCTTTACGGGAACGTGCCCGTAGTGCTAATAATACCCTATACCCAAACAACAACCCAACAGCAATTCAAAACCTATTAGCCGAAAAAGAAGCGGAGTGGCAAACAGCCAACGAAAATAGTTTTTTAGTCCAAGCACCATTAAACAATGTTGCTTCTGTTGACTTAGCCGCTTTTCAAGATCTGTTTGCTAACTATCATGATATATGGATTACGGATAAGCATGGGGGACTGGTTGCGGCTACCACCAAAGTGCCCCACTTTGATTACAGTACAGATCCATTATGGCAATCGGCTTATGCCACCGGTGAGAGCCAAGATCAAATTGGTGAACATGTTATCCTTGATGATCGTTTGCTATTACCGATTGTCATCCCCTTACGTGATGAAGCATCCGCTACCCTAGGTATATTATATGCCCGCTACGATTTAAGCGCCTTATTAAATATATTAGAAACAGATTCAAGCAATAATAGTACCAATAACCTCAATATTGATTTATGGTTTGGTGATAATACGCTTCGTAATATGTCACCATCTCAAATAACATTAGATCTGCGTAGCTTAGGAAATTTACAAGCACTCCAAAAAGAAACAGGGCTAAGACGGTTTGTTTTGAACAATTCTGAAAGTATTGTAACACTAGCTCCTGTCAACAGTAATGGGGAGGAACCGCTCGTAAGTAGTTTAGATTGGTATATTGTTGTGCACCAACCAACAGAACAAGCACTAGCCCCTGTTAACAGCCAACAACAAGTAGCTGGCATGGTCGCGTTGGGCAGTGTCCTCGTCGTGGCCTTCATCGCTCATTTTGTGGCCCAAGCATTTAGTAATCCTTTACGCAATTTAAGTAAAGTGGTTGATGAGATGGCCCATGGCAATTTAGATGTGCAAGCACAGGTGACTAGCCAAGATGAAATCGGGTTATTAGCTAGCGGTTTTAACAATATGAATCAACAAATCCGAGCTGCATTCGAAGCACTTGAAGATAGTAACCGTGAATTAGAACAGTTTGCTTATATCGTTTCTCATGATCTTAAAGCCCCCTTACGTGGTATTTCTAATTTAGCTGATTGGGTTGAGGAAGGGATAGCTGAAGGGGACCACGAAGATGTAACTGAATATTTAACCCTTATGCGTCAACGTGTTGCCCGCATGCGCGCTTTAATTAATGGTATCTTGGAATATTCCCGTGCTGGCCGTAGCAAAGACAAGCTTACCACAGTCGACGTAGGTGCTTTAATTCATGACATTGTTGATATTCTGCAACCACCGGAGACCTTTACAATCGACATTAGTCCCACATGGCCAACTATAACAACTGAAGCGGTTAAACTAGAACAAGTCTTTTCTAACCTAGTCAGTAATGCGATCAAATACCATGATCGCCCTGATGGCACCATCAGTATCACGGCCGAGCCGGCTCCCAACAGTTTTTACTACTTTGCAGTTGCTGATGACGGTCCCGGCATTGCCCCTGAAAACCACGAAAAAGTATTTGGCATCTTCCAAACATTACATTCTCGTGATGATGTCGATAGCACAGGGGTTGGGTTAGCTGTTATCAAAAAGCTGGTTGAAGAACAAGGTGGAGAACTAGGCCTAGAATCTGATTTAGGTGCTGGGGCAAAATTCTTTTTCACTTGGCCACAAAAACCCACTCAATAACTTATCTCCGTCGGTGACGTTTCTTGTCCTCAAACTGTTCTTTCCATGCCGTGCGCAAAAGCCGATTCTCAGGTACCGCTTCCCAAAACAGAGACAACTGCTCGGCCGTCAACCGCTCAGTCCTCGCCACCAACGCTTGATAAGCCCCCTCCAAAACATGCTTAACTTGTCGATCACGAATGGATAAACCCGCCTCAATTAACAACCACAACGCCTTAAACGGATGTTCTGCCCCCGAAAACAACGGGTTACCTTCCAAATAAGTGCCAATCTGACGGCATAACTGTCTCGTCTGTCGTCGATCCCCATTATGCGCCGCCACAGCAAGTAAACCACTCTTAGCCTCAAAGGCCAATGCCGTTTGCTTTAGTTCTTCTTGAATTGTCACCGCTTTCTCATGATACGTCTGCGCCGCGTCCCAATCATTCAAACTTTGCGCAATTAATCCCTGATTATGCCAAGCAATGCCTTCATAAAGAGGCATGTCCAACGCTTGACTAACAGCGATACTTTTTTTTACTAATTGAGTCGCAACTTCCAATTCTTCTTGATTTAAGGCAACTGTTACTAAATTTAATAAGCAAATCAAACTCATTTGCCGATTATCAATTTTATCCGCAATTTTTATAGCTTGTTCATAATGTTGACGGGCCTGCTCGTAACGGCCGAGTTCCTTGTAAATCTGCCCCAAATTATTTAAACAAAACGTGGCATAAGCCCGTGCCCCCGTTTCCTCAAAGTAAGCCAATGACTCACGAAAGGCTTCTTCAGCTCGTGAAAAATCTCCTTGACGCCGCGTCACTAAACCTAAATTATTTAAAATAATATGGGCATTCCGTCCCTCACCAATCTCTTTTTTTATGGCCAACGCCCGTTCAAAATAATGCCGCGCCTCTTCATCTTCACCCAATGTGAAATGAATATGTCCCATATTATTTAAACCATCACTTTCTTTCTGCAACTCCCCAATTTCGGCACTAATCGCAATACATTCTAAATAATAAGCTTTCGCCTCCTCTCGCTTATTTAGATTATTCATAATCATGCCTAACTCATTCAAACAACGTGTTTCACCCCGACGATCACCAATTTGGCGACTCATGGCCAAACCTTCTTGCAAATAGGCAATTCCTTCATCAGCATGATGGCTCATTTCTCGCGTAATACTGCCCAACCCACGACAACAACGAATAATGCCTTCATAATCATTCGTTTCCCGATAAATTTGCAATGCACGTTTATACCGTTCTTGCGCTTTATCATAATTCCCAAAATATTGTGACACTTCCCCTAAACGCTCATACATTAAACTCAACAATTTATCCGAACCAATCTTTTCCGCAACTTCTAACCCAATTAACAGCTGTTTTTCTGCATCATCAACATGCCCTTGGCGTTTCAATACCCCACCCAATAATCCATATCCTTTAACCGCTTGAGCCTGATCCCCAATACGCTCGGCCACCACCACTACATTATAAGCCAACTCCGCCGCCATCTCATAATCCCCCACCGCCTCCGCATAACGACTATGCCGCCAATAAGCAACCAACTCCGCTTCCACATTTAATTGCTGAGCCACCTGACTCAAAACAAGTAACACGCTACGTTGCAATGGCCGTCGCCCTTGCAAATGATAAATCTGCTCCTGCGCCTTTAATAATTCATACCGCTCCGACCAGTCCGTATCAGCTGTCAAACTCATTACTTGCCGCAAATAACGCTCCGCTTCATGCAACGCATACTGCTGTAATGCATAAAACCCTGCTTGGCGTGCATATTGACGATGCCGTTGCGTATCTCCCACCATTTGCCAATGATGTGCCAACAACCCGGCCTTCTCATCAGCATCTTCATAAACATCGGCTATCGTCTCGGCCACAATCTGATGCATCTGTTTCTGCTCATCAGTCGGTAATGACACCACCACCCCTTCCCGCAATTTATCATGACTAAAGCGCCACTGCGCTTCAAAAATCTCTACAACTGATGCTTCAGCACACGCTTCTAACCACCGCTCAATCGCCCCATCAAATGAGGCAACCTGTGCCAGTTTCGCTAACAACAACGGATCGATTTCTCGGCCCGCCACCGCCACCAATGGCAATAACGGTTGCGCCCACTCCGGCACTTGCTCTAAACGACGCGTTACAACCGTCTGAATCCCCTGCGGAAATAAAGTCTCAGGCAATAACATTCCCCCCACCGCACTTAACCGCCCCACCTCCTCGGCCAACGCCCGCACTACCTCCACCAAAAAGAACGCATTCCCTTCCGTCTCATCCTGCAAAAAGTGTAAAATATGTGGCTCTAAGCCCGCTTCCCCTAACATCGCCTGACTCAGTTGAGCCACCGCCTCCCCACTTAACCGCGACAACGGTAAATGCGTCATCATAGCCAACCGCTGGGGCAAATCAGGTCGTTCATCAGACCGATAACTCCCCACAAGCACCAACGAACGATTCGATGCCACCTGACTCAACTGAATGACCAAATCAAGCTCATCCTGAACCCATTGCAAATCTTCCAATAACAAAAGAATAGGCCGTGTCGCTGCTTGAAACAACCCTAACACAGTGTCCTGCAACCGTTGGGCCGCCACATCAGGCAATACCCGTGCTGCCGGTGAAATTGTCCGCCCCAACAAACGATCAATATCAGGCAAAATTGTCTGCAAAATACCGGCTACAATATCATCAGGCTTTACCAACAACACCAACCGACGCAAAACTTCTCGCCATAAACTATAACCACTATCCCCTACCGCCGCTTGCCCCCGCAACACAATACAACCCGCCACCAACGCTTCCGTCTGCAATTCATCTAATAAACGTGACTTCCCAACCCCACTTTCTCCCCCAATTAACCACGCACTCCCCTGCCCCCTTACTGCCCCCGCTAAACCTGCCTTCAACTGCGCCATCTCCGCTTCACGTCCCACAAACGTCGCCGCCTGTAAATAACTTTCACGAATCGCTTGGCTCTCGGCCGGTGGCTCCCACCCAAACGCTTCACTCAACGCAAATAATGCTTCCTCCGCATTATCTGGCCGCTCATCAGGCTCTTTGGCCAATAACTTTTGAATAATCGTCCGCAAAGGCGGATTAGCGGGCAACTTCTCCACCGGTATCGGCTTCGTGGCCACCTCATCTAAAAAATATTCACTATCCGTGTCAAATGGGTGCTCCCCCGATAATAACTGATAAGCAATCACCCCTACCCCATACAGATCAGAGGCCACACTCGGCTGTCCCCCCCGCAAAAGCTCCGGCGCCACATATTCCCATGTCCCCCCAAAAGCCGCCTCTTCATCACGCATCATCGCCAAACCAAAATCTAAAACGGACACCACCCCATCTTTAACCAATACATTATCTGGCTTCAAATCACGATGCAACACTCCCTGCCGATGTAAATAATGTAGAGCCTGCAATAAATTTTCAAGCCACCGCCCCTGTTGCGCCAACGATTCCTCCCGCCCCGCTTTCGTAATCGGTTCCCCACCCTCTAAAAACGGCATTGTAAAAAATGCCACCCCTTCCTCATCAAACCCATAATCCAAGACACTAATAACATGCGGATGACGCAAGCCAGATAATAATTTAAACTCATGGGCCAATGCTAACTGTAAACTATGATGTGTTTCCGCCTGCTCCGCTAACCCAAAGTCTAACTGCTCCGTTGACACCAACATTTGCTTTAAAGCAACCCGTTCCCCAGTCAAACGATCATGGGCAACATACACCGCCCCCATCCCCCCTTGCCCTAATTTGTATTCCGTCTGGTAACGATGATGTGTAATCATAGTAAAGATGATAACCCATCCGCCCTCACCTGACAACAAAAAAGGGTATGCGACGCATACCCTTTAAAGTTATCTCAAATTTAGATTTCTAGAATTAATCACAGCCCGTCAACCCACACGCATCCGGATCCGGTGTAGCTAGAAAATAGTCCATCACCTCATAATCATAAGCGTAACCAGTTGTTCCCCAATAGGCATGTGCATTAAACTGTTGACCACCCTCATCCAATGTATATGGCTCTCCATCAAAAGATAACAACGCGACGTCACAACGATATTTTGGCGTTTGCCAACTAGATGGACATTCTGACCAAGTCACGGTAAATGATATTTCCTGGCCCAACCCAGTTGTCAACCGCAAATTACTCGGCAATGGCGACCCTACAGGCGCCATAATACGCACCATGATATTATCGCCAGGGCCACCCCAAATCATTAACTCAGTCTCATAATCTTCGGTTGGGGCCGCATTAGCGGTATCAATACCAACGGCCGTTATCCCCACCAAAACCATCACCATCACCATCAAAAATTTAACAAACTGTTTCATTATCATTGTTCCTCAAAATTAAATCAATCAATATCTACTGATAATAATACCAGTCAAATCCATTCAAAAATCCACAAAAAGTCCACAAACACTGTTTTCTTCCGTTTTTAGGAACAACCCGTCATGCCACAGGCATCCGGTGATGGAAAATTAATATAGTGGGGCAAAAGTGTATCCTGATCGGCAACAGAAACATTCGACCAATTCGCAGTCACCGTAAACTGTTGTCCATCAAAGTTTAAATTGTGACCATCAAAATAGATATAAGCAGTTTGACATGTATGCCCATTAGACCCAACACAATCAGACCAATCCGTATGCGTAATAATCTGATGCATGAAATTTGTTTGCAACGTCATATTAGGCGTTCCATTATTATTACCCGGATAAGTTACTGCAACCAAAACTCGATTAAGACCAGAAAATTGATTATGTTCCCAGCGCAACAGTTCCACATGATAACCATTATTCGCCTCGGCCCCACCAACTCCCCCCCACAAACACACCATCATCACCATCGCCACTAATCGAAATAGTCGCCTCATCATCACTGTCTCCAAAATTGCCCTAAAATTCGATTATAAACAGATTCGATAAACCGTTTCGTTAATCACAACCAGTTAAACCACATGCATCTGGAGATGGTATTTCACTCTGGTATAAGCTCAACATCCCCTCATCAGTAGCTGTAACACCCCCGGCCCACGTCACCGTCACAGAAAAAGTTTGGCTAAGTGGATTCAATGTATATTTGGTCTCATCATAATAAAACAAAATATATTTGCAGTTGTACCCATCCATTGGCAAACAATCATCTACCCATGACCCCGTCATAAAAATAGACTGCGACCCAGCCGCTAAGGCCACACTATCAATCAAAAACCCCCCTTCATATAAGACCTTAAACCCAACAGCATGATCACCCGCATCATTGTAAACCCAATCCCGCAACTTTGGTTTAACAGTAACCCCTTCTGGCTCTATTGGCTGGAATGCTTCCGCCTCGCTTCCCCATGCTACGACCCCCACCAAAACCATTACCATCACCATCAAAAATTTAATAAACTGTTTCATAATAACCATTCCTTTAAAAATCATAATCAATATCTATAAATAATAATACCTGTATGTTTAATAACTTTGTCCACAAAAAGTCCCCTATCCATACGAGAACTTCTCTTACCAACTATTAGATACAGCTTAATAGGGAAAGGCATGCCTTGTAAACACAAGGTGTTTATTGAGTTGCAACTATGTAAAATAATGAAATATGCGGTCGAAAAACAAAGCTACTAACACTTTGGAATATCGGTTAGTATACACTATTTTCTTCAAAAAGTGTACAATTTTTTACAAAAACGCTTCAAATTAGGACTTATTAACTATCGACAGTCGCAACTAGGTTTATTAGCAAAAAGCCTCCACTTTTATCGAAATCAAACCAGTTTTGAGTCTTTTTTGCAAATTTCACGTATAATATTAATAATATCTATTGGTATCTAAAGTGAATTTGTTGAAATTTTCGACCCAATTGGCACGAATCAAAATTCACCCTACTCATTCAAGCTAGGTGTAAACAGTTTTTGTTTTTCACCCTATTAGCTACTATTTACGAATAATAATCGAAAGGAGGTTTGCGCTTATGAGCGCTGTCCAAAACTTACTTAATATGGCCAGTGAAATTGTTCAAAGCGATGAGTTTGAACAGTTTCGTCTTGATGCCGCTGACTTTATTTCCAATCGCGCCGGCGAGCAAGGGGCTAGTACCCAAATCACCCAAATGACGGCTGATTTAGCTGAAGCATCTGAAATCTTAAATCAAAGCTTTTCAAGACGTGAATCTAATGGCCAATTTACCAACGTCATCGCCCCTGTCATCTTACCCAAAGACAGCCGTTCCTATTTATGGGTTGGTGTTGTCGGTTTCCTAACACTAATCGGTTTAGGTGGTGCCTTTCTGAGTCTTTGGTCCGTTTTTGGGCCCCATTATTGGGCTCTTTTAATCGCTTATGGTGGCTTCAGTGCTTGGCGTAATAGCTTTGTCACCGTCCCTGATGGCTGCCAAGGCTTAATTATGCGCTTTGGTAAGATTGAAGATACGGTCGGTGCGGGTCGTACTTGGCTATGGAATCCCTGGAAACGGGTTGGCTATATCGTTAATACCACCAAAGAATATCCCTACAACGCCCCCATCCGTGAAGCACCTACATCAGGTCGTGTCAACGCCTCTGTTGACCTCTTCCTCCAATTCAGAATCGAAGAGCCAGAACAGTTTATCTTCACCCTCGGCAGTGTCAATGGCTTCCAAGAAAAATTACACCACGCCATCAGTGAAGTCACCCGTGCCCTTGTCTACGAACAAAAAGCGGAAGATATCTACGACCTCGTCGGCGAAAGTACCCAATCCGTTATCGAAGCACTCAATAGCCAATTCTTGCCTGCCGTTCGCTTCACCAACGCCAACATCACCCATGCCGAACCAGCTAGCCAAGATTATCGTATGGATTTGGCCGCCCCCGAAATCGTCCGCGTCGCTAAAGAGGCGTATACCTACGAATATGAACTCCAATTACGCAAAGAACAAGATGAAGGTGATCTCACCAAAGAATTGGGGGGTCTTCACGAAGAGTTATCAGCCATCAAAGCGGATATCGCTAAATCCCAAGCCCAAATCGATACCGCCCGCGAAAAAGAGATCAACCGCGCTAACGCTTATGCCCGCCAATTAATGGTCGAGGCCGAAAGTGAGGCCCGCGCCAA
Source organism: Anaerolineae bacterium (assembly GCA_035459145.1). Taxonomy (GTDB): domain Bacteria; phylum Chloroflexota; class Anaerolineae; order Promineifilales; family Promineifilaceae; genus DATHYN01. The sequence goes on from DATHYN010000298.1 coordinate 15,963, forward strand.
CGCCGCCCTCCTCGAAGCCCAAGCGCTCGATATCCGTGCTGTCGGTGCCGCCTACTTCCCCGAAATTCTCGAATATCGCTACCAACAAGATATTCTGGACCGGCTCAATAGCATCGCCGACAAATTGCCCCAATTAGTCAATATCGGTGGCAGTAAAGAGATCGATTTTATTGAAGTCGCCCAACAACTAATGGGTATCCAAGATACGCAACTGTATACACCCGCACAATTAGAAGCGATCCACAAACAATTGGATGAAATCAAAGTCCGCATCCGCAATCGGGCCGCTACCATTAACCAAATGGTCCCCGAAGATCATCCTACCGATATCTTCGCCGAAGCGGAAGATACAACCAAAGCGGTTGAATCATCGGGTCGGCCAATCGTCCAACTGAAAAAATCATCTGAAGAAGAGGAGGCTTAATCATGGCAGCTCAAGCACAAAGTTTTTCTAAAATCAAAGAAGTTGCCTCAACTTGGGGCAAAATTCGCCAATTACTCCGCTCCGGTGATGGCGGTGATCTCGTTCCCGTGGTCATCCCCAAACATCGTCGTGGTTTTGGTTGGCTGTATGCCCTCGGCTTTGCCGCCTACCTCTTTGGGACCGCTGTCACGCTTACATTAGGTGGCGGCTTACCTTCTGGTGCCATCGGCTTTTTCGTCGCTTTTGTTGCTATCGGGTTCGTTGGCCTGAGCGGGATTTTGCTCTGGCGTGGGGTTAAAGTTGAAATCGAACAAGGTACGGTTGGTATCCTCTCTCGCTACGGCAAAATCGTGGGGCAGCTGCCCGCCGGCCGTCATTTCCTTTGGTCCCCATGGGAAAAAGTGGAGTATATCGTCGATACCGCGACGGAAATCCCTTACACAGCGCCCGTCCTCGCCTGCCCCACCAAAGAAAGTGTGCCCCTCAAATCAATCGAATTCTTCTTGAAGTTCCGTATCGTGGACCCCATCGCTTTCGTGCGCCACATCGGGGCCAGCAACTTTGACGCTGTTCTCAGTAGCGCCGTCCAAGATGCGATCCGTCAACGTAGTCGCCAAGTCCAAACCGCTTTGGCTTACGATTTACGTGGTAGTGATGTTGGTGATATGCAAAATACGCTCAACAACCAGCTAAAACGGTATGGGGTCCGCATTATTGGCGCGAACATCCCTGATGTCCAGTTGCCTGACCAATACCAACAAAACTTAGCCACCCGTGAACGGATCGCTAAAGAGTTGGTCGCCTACGAAAAAGAATGGGAATTGGTTCGCAAACGTCGTATTGACAACCTGCAACTTGAAATCGAACGGGCCAAGAAAGAGCATGATGCCAAGTTAATCGCCGTGAAAGCGTCGGTCAACCAAGCGCGTGAATCAGTAGCCCAAATGCTCCAAGAAAAAGAGACGGATGCGGAAAAAGTTCGTTTGGAAATTGAGGCCCACGGCCGTGCCGAGCTCTCCGCCGCCGAAAATGAAGCCCGCGCCCTCACTCATCTCGGTAAATCTTACCGTGATAACCAAGCTATCCTCCAATATGAGTTGGCTAAGAAACGGCTCGATGTGGCCCAAACGCTTGTCCAAGAAGCGCCCCGCCCCATCATCGTTAATAGCGATTCAGGTGGCGACGCATCACCGTTGGCGATGCTCATGATGGCCGAAATCTTGCCCGGTGTCCTTAGCCGTCAAGAAAAAAGCGCCCAACTTGGCTCTGGCGGGGAACAATCCCGCCGCAGTAGCGACGCCACTGATGAAGCGGCTGGCCTAATCAAAGGCTTATCCCAAGCCGCCCCCGAAGCGATTCGTCGCATGAACAAGAAGAAATAAAGCCTTAGGTCGCCCCTACATTCAAAAAGCTGAATGTAGGGGCGACCAACGCTCAATAATTATGTTACACCAACGTGCCCTAAACTTTACTCGTCGCTACCTCACCCTGAAAACTGACCGGATCCACGCCTTGCCCATCGCCATCCTGATGCCTCACAGTGGTTGTAATTGCCGCTGTATTATGTGTGATATTTGGCTAGGCAACGGCCGTTCCACCCAACTCACCCGCGCTGACATCGAATCCCTGCTCATCAGCTTCAGCCAACTCCACACCGAATGGGTCGTCCTCTCCGGTGGCGAAGCGCTTATGAACCCCCGCCTCTTTGAATTTTGCCAATTACTGAAAGAAGAAGGACTCAAAATCAGCATTCTCTCCACTGGGATTTTGCTTGAAAAATATGCGGCCGAGGTCGTTGCCCTCAGCGACGAAACCATCCTCTCCCTCGACGGCCCCCCCACCATCCACGATGCCATCCGCCGCATCCCCCGCGCCTACGAAAAATTAGCCGCTGGCGTCGCCGCCGTCAAAAAACTGGATCCCACTTACCATATCACCGCCCGCACCGTCATCCAATACCAAAATTACCAACATTGGAGCGACATCATCACCACCGCTCATCAACTCCAACTCGATGGTATCAGTTTCCTCCCCGCCGACACGACCAGCACCGCCTTTAACCGCCCCGAAGAGTGGGACGCAGAACGGCAAGAACAAGTCACCATCCCCCCCGAAGAACTGCCGCAACTCCACACTGTCATCGAAAAATTAATCAATACCCATACCGCTGACTTCCAATCCGGTTATATCGCTGAAAAACCGGATAAACTACGTCGCATCCATACCTACTATCGTGCCGCGCAAGGTCTTGATGCTTATCCACCGGTGCAATGCAACGCGCCTTGGGTCTCGGCCGTCGTCGAGGCCGATGGCACCGCCCGCCCCTGCTTCTTCCACGAAGAACTCGGCAACATCCATGACACCCCCCTCCATCAACTCATCAACACCCCTAAAGCTATCTACTTCCGCCAATCCCTCGACCTCGATACCAATCTCACCTGCCAACGCTGTGTCTGTACCTTGAATCTACGCCCCCACAAAAGCTTGCCATAATCTACTCATTGCCCCTCTTCCCTAAATAATGCCTCAACACCCCATGGCTAAACATATACCCCCCACCAACCCGTCGCATCAATCCGCACGCAACCATCTCATCTAAGAATAACACCCATTCCCGTGGCCATGGCAGTTTTTCCTGCCGTGCTAAAACAAATCGCAGGATTTGATAATCAATAAAAGCCCCACCCCCATAATACAAACCAAACAACAATCCAAAAAATAGGCCGCTGAGCAAACCAACTCTCACACCACCTAACAACCCACTTAGCCAATTACCGTCCAGCCACTGTATCAAACCACTCGCAACACCTAAAAACACCCCAAAAAGCAATAAACCAGCCCCACCTCGAATTAAAGCTTGACGCCCCGTTTGATATAGTCCCGCATTAGGTCGAAATACAGTTGAAATTTTAGCTGCTACGAACCCATTAACCAATACCCACCACAGTAGAGCATAACAGATATACAAAATCAAGGATACAACATTAATACGCCATCCCAAATCATTCTGCCACCCCCACATAAACATGACAAACAACAAAAAAAACCAAGAAAATCTATCAAACGGCCATTTCCAAACAAACCACTCGGCCGCCTCAATCTGCTCCAAACGATTCATCAATCCCCCCACCGTCGCCAACAACACACCCCCCACAAAACCAAACAACAACTGATTCCCCCACGCATCAAAAGCGGCAACCCCTAACCCAAACCCTAATCCAAAATACAACCAAACAACCAATCTATTTAACCTCTCATAACGCTTACGCGCCTCATTATCCTCTAACCAAGCTGGCGTTAACTGTTCCAAAAAAAATAATACCGACGACCGTTGTTGTAACTGATACGCCAAATTACTGATCCACGATAAGGACGCTTCGGCCGCCCCCCCTTCGTTACCCCCCTCCGCCAACCGCTTATCAATATATTCCCCCACCAACCTCTGCCGCCCCGCTTCGATATCGCCGCTACCATTCCAATCAACATCCTTAGACACGCCCGCCAGCAACCACACATCTAACGGCGTCTCTATCAATGACCATAATATTTCATCTGTCGCTAACCTTTCACGCAAACCAGACAACACCGCTTCATGCTTCTCCAAGTATTCTTCTACTTGCTGACGGTTTAACGGCTCAATCATCACCTCCCCACCCAGATCCAAACGATGTTCAAATGTCTCATATACGTCAGTTTGGCAACAAATCAGCAACGGCATCTCATGCTCTTGGCGAAAATCGTTAACTGCTTGCACGCAACTAGCACGGTATTGGGGCGCGATTTCATCTAGACCATCTAGGAGGAGGGTGAACGGCCGTTCGGCCAACCATTCCCCCGCAAACTGACGCCCAAGTCCATAAGTCGACCCATTACTCAACTCCTTCACCAACCAATCCGCCAACGATTGATACCGACCCGTCCACGACGATAAATTAATAATTATCGGAATCCGAGCAGCTTCATTCTCCCGCGCTAACCCAACCAAATATTCAGCAACCTGCTGTAACATCGTCGATTTCCCCGCTCCCGCTGCGCCCAAAACCAGTAAAGAACCATCCGCTTCCTCAACCATCTCCACCATCGCTTCAACCGACACCTCAACCTTGTTCCGCCAACGAAGACCCAACGCCATACGTGGTAGCTCAGACCAAGATTGATGAAGCCCCCCCTCAACCCAACAAGCATACACTTTATCTAACAGAATAGACCTAATACCGCTTTCATCAATAGATAACTTACTCAAATCACGCCGAAACAGACTCTTCGTCATCAGTTACCCCACAATCTCCGCCAACAACTCACCAAAACGAACCACTTCGGCTTCCGTATTATAATAATGCACCGAGGCCCGCACCAACGCCTCAACCCCACGCTTTTGAAACGCCACCAAACTGCCTGACCCTGATGAAACCGATACATTAACCCCTCGGCCCCCTAATTCCGCCTGAATCGCTTCCGACGTCCATCCGTCAACCCGAAACGTCACAATCCCACACAACTCCGCCCCTTCATCCATCACCACCACCCTCGGCACCCCCGCCAACACCGCCCGCAACGCCGCCGCTAACTGATAAATCCGCGCCTGTATCGCCTCCATCCCATACGACAACGCATACTCAATCGCCACCCCCAACCCCACCTTCCCCGCCAAATATTGCTCCCACATCTCAAATCGCTTCGCATCTCCCCGCACCTCATACGCCGTCGCCGCTAACAACGTCGCCGAGCGCAAATCTAACATCGGTGGCTCCAACTTCTCCACCAACGATTGCCGCACATATAACAACCCCGTCCCCCTCGGCCCCCGCAAATATTTCCGCCCCGTCCCACACAAAATATCACACCCCAACGCCTCCACATCGACCATAATCTGCCCCACCCCCTGACAACTATCGACCAAAAACGGGATGCCCGCCTCCTTAGCCACCGCCCCCACCGCCGCCAACGGATTAACCGTCCCCCCGCCTGTCGGAATATGCGTCATCGAAATCAACTTCACCCGCTCATCAACCATCCCTCGCAACGCCGCCACATCCACCTGCCCCTGCTCATCATCCGGCACAAACACCGTCTCCACCCCATACCGCTCCTTTTGCTGATTATAAGCGATCACATTACTCCCATACTCGCTCCATGTCGTCAAAATCCGATCCCCCGGCTCAAACTGAAAACTATAAAACGCCATCGTCCACGCCCGCGACGCACTATCCACAAAAGCGATCTCCGCCGGCTCACAATTCAACAACCGCCCCGCCTGAACATAAAAGTTCTCGATAGCCACAACCTCGGCCGCCGCCGCCTCATACCCCCCCATCATCTCCTCCCGCCGCAAATACGCATGCACCGCCTCACTGACCGGTATCGGCATCAATGACGCCCCCGCATTATTAAAATGAATCAACGCTTCCGCCGCCCGCGTCTCCCGCCGTGCCCGCTCAATATCAAAACCGATCGTCATCACACACCTCTTACTCAATCTCATCCAAAACAAAGAGATTGCCCCTTATTTTATCCTCAATAATGAAACCTCAAAAAGCGCAAACCGTCAATAAAAAAGAGCCCTCCGGCCAAGCCAAAGAACTCTTTCACGCAACTAAATCAATCTAAGACCCTTCAGCTACCGCATCCACACGCACAAACGTGAAATCAAACGTCGCCACCAAATCCTCTTCCACGGTCAACACACCAGCCAAACTTGGCGCTGGCACATTAAAATCAGGCAAAGAGATAGGTAGGGTCGCGGTACCAGAGAAGGTGTCACCGTTGAAAACGGCCGTTACATCCCACACCACCTCAATCGTCGTCTCCTTCACTTTCATATCCCCCACTAACTGAAAGTCAAACGTCTCCCCTGCCACCAACTCGTCCGGAAAATCCCGAATCTCACTCACTTCAAACGTCGCCAACGGATAGGTCGACGATTCCAGCCACTCTTTCCGAATCGCCCGGTCACGCCGCGACCGATCACTCTTCAATGTGCTGATATCAACCACAAATGGCTCAAATTCTGACTCAGTCGGATTGTCAAAGTTGGCCCAGAAAGCGCCTTGAACTTGGCTGGTGCGGCCAACGGCCGTTACCAACGTATTCCCATCCTCCAAAAACACCTCATCAATCGTATAACTCGCCACTGTGTCCGTTGGCACCAACGTAAACAAGACCCCTCTATCACTATCATCCTCATTCACCACCGTTGGTGCGCTCGTATCAACCAAGCCACTCCCTTCATACGTATCTTCCTCTTCCACCAACAAGAAATAACCACCCAACCCCAGCGCAGCCACAAAAACCAAGCCAACAATCATCGGTATAATTCGTCTCATAATTTCGTTACCTCTATCTTACTAAAGAAGCATTTGATACCGGCCCAACTCATTCTGTTGGCTCGATACCAAATGCTTCTATGTACTAAATATTGATTAAGCTATTTTATTGTCGATACCAGTTTGTTTATAGTTGACTAATCAAACCAGTTATCATTATAACAAACAGAACCTATTCAGGCGTCGCCGGCAAATTCTCTACCGGTGGCAAAGAACGTAAATAAGCAACGATGGCATCAATATCTTCATCCGTCAAATAGGATAAACCATTATCAACTTGATTACCCATCGCCCCTTCCAACTCTGTACCATCATCAAACACACCATCATGCAACAATGTTGCAATCTCTTCATCACTCCACAAACCCAAACCAGTCAAATCATCAGGCGTTAAGTTAGGAGCCACCGTATCACGGAAAGGCGCCCCAGCTAACAACATCGACATATCGGGCTGCCCATCAACAGTGGGGGTGTGACATTGCGAACAACGCGCAATCTCGACCAAATATTTACCGCGAGCCACTGGCTCAGTTGGCGCTTCCGCTGGTGGTGCTTCCGCCGGTTCAAACGGTTGCGCCGGGAAATTCAACGACCGTTTAGCCACTTCATTTTGTACTGGCTCCAACGTCCGTAAATAAGCGACCAAATTCATCGCATCTTCATCCGACATGCCCGAATAACGTGGCATCAGGAAAAGATTCGTACCATCTTCCAAACCTTGAGCGCCCATCGCATGATCAGGCCGTTGCCCAAAACGAATCGCATTAACAATCTCTTCATCCGTCCAGTTCCCCAAACCCGTTTCTGGGTCCGATGTCAAGTTACTGGCCACCACCGAGCCAAACCCGCCAGAAAATTCACGACCACCAGCTAAAGTGCCCGCTTCTGGTTGAAAGTGACAACCACACCCAATCGCTACCCGATAAATATACTCACCAGCTTGCTCTTCAGCCGTCAACGAGCTCTCCATCATCTCTTCCGTCGGCTCGGCCGTCGGTTCTTCCGTCGGTTCTTCCGTCGGCTCTTCAACCGGTTCCGCCGTTGGCTCCGTCACTTCCGCCGCCTGCGTTGGTTCTGCCGTAGCATCCGTACCAGCATCATCACCACCACAAGCCACCAGCAACAAACCCATGATCATAACGACCATCATCCATCGAAATTTGTTAAATAACATAAATATACGCCTCCAAAATAAAGTTGTAAACATCAATAAAACAACAAAACACACACGTGCTTTAACACAGACAATTATTTAGGATTTATGATGTCAAGGGAAATAATTGTTCAAACAACATAAGCCCCAAAAAACAGCTTTTTATCGCTCTTTTCCTCGGCTAAGTGGATGCATATTATATAACAACCCTAATAAATAACCAACAAGCGACTATCACATAAATGTAACCAACCCCGTTCAAACCACCCAAACCATGCCGCGATTTGCCCAAGGATCTGTTTCACATCAGCAAAAACCATCCGGAAGATGATGCGCCTTACCAAACCAAACTTCCAACTAGATCCCCCTCCTCTCTTCACCAACACCAAAAAATCCGCCCAATCCCCAAAATCCGCGTCAAATCCCACCAAACCTTCTCAAACCAGCCCCGACCTCAAGCGCCCCAAAAACGACTGCTTAATCATGATCATCCCCACCAATATACGCCAAAACCTCTTTGGCCACCAAATCAACCTCTTCAAACTTTTCTCCCTTTGTGGGCCGTGTTGCTATCCGCACCAATACCGGGGCCAACGGCTCAATCTCCTCCCTCGGCCACTTCCCCACCACCTCACTAATCACCCAATACTTCCACACATCATCCGTCGCCAACACCACCCGCACCTCCTCCTCAATCCGCCCCCCCAACGACGCCAAAAACGGCGCCAACACCAAACAAGCCACCGGCCAATTAATATCCTGAACCCACTCCAACAACGCCGGCACAATCGGCCGCACCCCCGGCCACCCCACCGCGACCGCCCGCTCCGCCCGCGCCAAATCATGCTTATCCCGCGGCACACAATCCCATATAGCCTCAACCATCAATCACCTCACGCTTCCATCCTATTCCAGTCACACTATCCCCCACCCAAATCCCTATTCTACCCATTCCATAGCTCCCTAAACAACCCCGTTCTCCGCAAATCACCTTCTCTGGCACCCGCACCGCCGGCCAATTACGCCAACTAGTTGAGTAAACAGACCAAAACGCCAAAAACAGCTCAAACACATTCCCTCAACCACCTCGGCAAAACAGCGCAACCCTAACCTACCAACCTACACACCACTACACCAAATCAAAAAAAATCAGTCCAATCAATCCAATCAGTCCAATCTGTGTCCCATCCTAAAAACCTCATCAAACCACCCCCCACCTCAAACAACACACACATCTCCCCGAGGCCACTCGCACACTCACCACTAACATACCTCCACCGCTACCTCCCCCCCACCAATTTATGATACAATACCCCCCATGAACACAGTATCCGTCCAAAATATCAGTAAACGTTTCGGCGACCTCCAAGCGGTCGCCGATGTCAGCCTCCATGTCGCCCCCGGTGAAATCTTCGGCCTCCTCGGCCCCAACGGCGCCGGCAAAACCACCACCATCCGCATGATGCTCAACCTCCTCCAACCCGATACCGGCGCCATCACCGTCTTCGACGGCCCCATGACCGAAGCTAAAAAAAATCGCATCGGCTACCTCCCCGAAGAACGTGGCCTCTACGCCGATGTCAAACTCATCAAAGTTATCCTCTACCTCGCCCGCCTCAAAGGGCTCTCCCGCGCCCAAGCCACCCCCCTCGCCGAAAAATATCTCAAACAGCTCGACCTCTGGGTCCACAAAGATAAAAAACTCAAAGAAATGAGCCGCGGTATGCACCAAAAAGCCCAATTCATCGCCACCATCATCCACGACCCCGACCTCATCATCATCGATGAACCGTTCTCCGGCCTCGACCCGGTCAACACCGAACTGATCAAACGCATGCTCCTCCAAATGCGCCAAGACGGCAAAGCGATCATCATGTGCACCCACCAAATGCACCAAGTCGAGCAAATGTGTGACCGCATCGGCCTCATCAGCGCCGGCCGCGTCGTCCTCGATGGCCCCGTCCGCGACGTCCGCCGCCGCTTCGCCGGCAACGAAGTCACCATCATCGGTGACGGCGACTTCAGCCAAGCCGCCGGCGCCGCCGCCGCCAGCCTCAGCAACGGCCGTTGGCACATCACCCTCGACGCCCAAACCACCCCCCAACAATTCCTCAAACAGCTCGCCGTCAATCCCGCCTACACCCTCGAACATTACGCCATCGACCTCCCCAGCCTCCACGATATCTTCATCAAAGTCGTCGCCCCCCCAGGACAAACCACCCCCGATGCGTGAAACCTTACTAATCTTCTCCCACGAATATTGGAAACATATCTGGCAACGTAGTTTCTTCTTCATCGTCTTCGGCATCCCCGTCATCTTCGTCATCCTCATCGTCGGCGTTGTCCTCTTCCTCGCTCTCCCCGGCGGCGACCCCGTCGGCCTCGTCGACCAAGCCAATATCATCACCCTCTCCCCACCCGATGATATCGAACTTTTCCCCGATGAGCCCTCAGCCCGCGACGCCCTCCGCGACCGCCAACTCCAAGCCTACTACCTCCTCCCCCCCGACTACCTCCAAACGGGCCAAATCGAACGGTACGCCATCGAACAACCGCTTGACACCGTCGACTTCGCCTTCAACAGTTTCCTCCGCGACAACCTCCTCGCCCAAATCCCCGACCAATACGCCGCCCCCTTCAGCCCCCAAACCGCCCTCTACACCACCCACCCCCTTAGCTTCACCACTACCACCAATGACGAACCAGACAGCGTCGGCCAGCCGCCCACCCTCAACAACTTCTTCGATGACCACAAAAGCAATCCCGCCAGTCTCAGCTATCCCTACTTCTTCGCCTTCACCGTCTTCCTCTCCATCTCCACGATGAGTAGTTATCTGTTGCAGAGCGTAGTGGCCGAGAAAGAAAATCGGACCATGGAGATCATGATCACCACCATCAGCCCCGAAAAGCTCCTCACCGGCAAAATCAGCGCCCTCGTCGCCGTCGGCTTCACCCAAATCTTCATCTGGATCGCCCCCTTCCTCGGCCTCGTCGCCCTCATCCGCCGCCTCAGTCCCGACTTCGCCTACATCCAAATCCCCTGGCCCATGCTCCTCATCACCCTCCTCTGGTTCATCCCCTTCTACATGATCGTCGCCGCCCTCACCGCCGGCATCGGTACCCTCGTCCCCAACACCGGCGAAGCCCAAAGCGCCATGGGCGTCATGAACCTCTTCGTCATCATGCCTGTCTGGCTCTCCATCTTCGCCGTCGCCAACCCTGACAGCGACTTCGCCGTCACCCTCTCCCTCTTCCCCTTCTCCGCCGGCCTCACCCTCCTCGTCCGCTACCCCCTCACCGACATCCCCTTCTGGCAATTCGCCGCCAGTTTCGCCATCCAAATCATCCTCCTCGGCCTCGTCCTCATCCTCGTCACCCGCCTCCTCCGCCTCGGCCTCCTCCGCTTCGGCCGCAAAGTCCCCTGGCGCGAAACCATCCGCTACCTCATCCGCGGCACCACCTAATCCAACCAAACATAATCCGCTACTTCCCCATCCACAAACGGGCTCAAATCAACCCACGTCTCCGTCTCCGGCAAAAACACAAACGCCCCCCGACCATCACGCGTATAAACAAACAACCCCGCCTCCCCCTTCGCCGTCCACACCCCCTCCGAAAACCGCAACTGCTCCGGCTTCGTAATATCCCACAAACGTGACGCCAAACTATCCTCATCTTCGATCAAATAAAACCGCGGCTTATTTGTCGCCTCATCAGACCCAAAAAAGAAAATCCCTCCCTCTGGCCGATAAACTGGATTATAAACCGCCATCATCCCCACCTCCGCACTTTTCACCAACGTTAACGCTTGCGTAGCCTCATCCACAACCCACACCTCAATCGTCGACGGCTCACCTGTCCCCCAATACGCATCCACACCAGTTCGCGCCACCAACAAACGATCACCCGGCAACCAAATATAACGCACTGAAACCATATCATACTCATTCGAGTTCGGTATATCCATCAACCTATTATTGACCGTATCCCAAATCGCCTGATTCCCATTCCCCTCAATCCGATTACGCCACACACGAAAATAGCGCCCCGATGGTGACCAAACTTGATTTGTCTGCCACAATGGCCGGGCCAAAAAGAAATATTCAAAATCATCACGATACGGTTCGGGCACATAACTATCAAGCAGACGGCTAAAACGCGCCTCAGCCACCTCAAACTGCCACAACCCTTGTCCATCACGCCCCACCACCAACCGCCCATCCGGTGACCAACTAATTTGACGGCACCCAAAATGCTCAATTCCCCCTTTATCCAGCTCACAATAACCAATCTCTTTGTTGGCGGCCGAGGCATTCAAATCGCGCCAAATAATCGCCCCACCCCCCTCGTAACTCTCATCCAACATAAAGATGACCTGCCCCCCATCCGGCGCCACCGCCCAATTAATCAACGGCGCCACCTCACGCCCAATATTATACAACCACTCCCCCTCTAAATTAAACGCATCAATATTCATCCGCCACCGATCAACCTGCGTCGCCACCAACAACTGCCGTTCATCCGGCGTGACGATAAAACGCACAATTGGCAAACTCTCCACAGCCTCCATACCACTCTTCAAAGCGGCCTCTTCCGCCGTCAAAATCAGCTGCTTTTGCCCCAACTCATTATTAAGCCGAATAATATTGCCATCCATTAACGCCATCAAATCATACGGCAACCACGGCAAAGGCAACGGCGTGGCCGTTGGGGCTAACGGTTTGGGCGTTGGTGACGGCCGTATCGGCAACGCCTCCTCAACAAAAACTTCCACTGGCTCTGGACTAGACGTCACCGTTGGCGCCACCGTTGGCGTCACTGTTGGCACAACCGTCGGGGCCACCGTCACACTCGGCACCGGCGTCAAACTCGCCACCGTCGTCGCCCGCGCCGCCGGTGACGCCAACACCTCCGTCCCCCTCGGCGGCGAACACGCCATCAACCATACCACCATCACCAGTAACAAAACAATCTTTAACCGCGCCGGAACCAATAGATGCAACATGACATACCTCAAAAACTTCAAATAAGATGATTGTACCCATTTCTTATTTGCTTATTCAGACGCTTTTTCGATGATTCCCCTTCAACTCCCCCCCGTCTCCCCATCCCCTAAAATAGATCCCAATGCCCATTCTGCTTAAAATCATCCTTCTTCTCCGCCTCCGTCATATTTTCCCGCTGTTTCAACCGCGCTCGCACATACGCCTCCTGACTCTCTTTCGTCCAACTACCCATATCCTCTAACTCGAGCTTCTCAATATAAACGGCCGTTTCATCCTCCTCAGCCTCACTCGCCTCCCCATTGTGCGTCGTAGCACCATCCCCACCCCCATTCCGTGCCGATGATACCCGTCCCGCCTCCGCCTCATCAACCCGCCCCCGCTTTTTCCACCCCACCAACTGCGACACCAACCGACCAATCAGCACAACATATTTACTCGCTTGACTCATGATGCCAACACCTCCCCCAATCCCTTCGTCACAAATTCCGGCCATCGCCGCCGCCGCAACCGTTCCCGCAACGCCTCCTCATCATACCGCTGTACAATCGGGGGCAAATCCCGCTCACGCATATCACGACAACGCACCACAAATTCCCCATCCTCAAACGAATACACCTCTTCTCCCACCAACCCATTCGACCACACCCAACCAGCTTGCAACCGTCGCATAAACAGCTCAATCTGCCTCTCCGCTAAACCAACTTGTTTCATATCCTCTATCATCCTCAACTATAACTCAAAAACTCGCTTAATCTGATAACGCCACCATCGGCAACAAACGTGAATCCAACAACGCCGCCGTCCGGTGACCCATACCCGCCAAATACGCCTCATCATTGGCAAACGCCATAAAATCCGCCACCGACCTCTGCTTAACCAATAATACCATATCCCACACCGCCTCACTCGGCCCAATCAACAACTGCCCCCCTTCCCCCAAAAATAACACCTCCCCCCCACTCGCCGCCAAAAACGGCGCCGTATGCGCCATATACAACTCATACGCCGCCCGCCCCGAAATCGGTTCCGCCGGCGCCAACTCCGGAAAATCCGCATAATCCGCCACCTCCCGAAAACGCAATAAATTCAACATCACCACCTCTCCCTCAATCCCCCGCCGAAAAAACGCCGCCCCCGCTTCTTGCGTCACATCTAAATATCGCTTCATACTACTTTCTCCTTAAAACAACAAAAAAATCACCAAATCCCACCAAACCTTCCTCAAACCAACACCCCCCTCCCTTCACCAACACCAAAAAATCCCCAAAATCCCCAAAATCCGCGTCAAAACCCACCAAACCTTCCCCCCACACATAATCTACAATAGCAAATCCCCTACTCCTTCCGCTATATCCATACAAAACCAAACCTACACAAACCCCTCGGCCACCAACACCACCCCCTCCCTCGTCACCTCATGCCTCT